>JAISAX010000804.1 GCA_031266495.1 Opitutaceae bacterium | reverse complement strand
TGACAGTCAATCGAAAATCAAATCGGGCGGTCGATGAAGCGTTGCGTGAGTTGTCCGTAAGCGTCGATGCGGCGGTCGCGGAAGAAGGGCCAGTGGGTGCGGGTCACGTCCACCTTGCCGGGTTCGATCGGGACGAGAAGAATCTCTTCCTTGTCGATGCTCGCCCTGGCGAGGATCTGGCCGCTGGTGCCGGCGACGAAGCTCTGGCCCCAGAATTCGATGCCGTCGCCGCCCACGCTCTTGATGACTTCGTGGCCGATGCGGTTGATCGAGGCCACGTAGCAGCCGTTGGCGACGGCGTGCGAGCGCTGGATCGTTTCCCACGCGCCGTGCTGGTTGACGCCGTATTCGGCTTTTTCCGACGGGTGCCAGCCGATGGCGGTCGGATAAAAAAGGACTTCGGCGCCCTGGAGCGCGGTGAGGCGCGCGCCTTCGGGATACCACTGGTCCCAGCAGATGAGGACGCCGATCTTGCCGTACCGGGTTTGCCAGGCGCGGAAGCCGGTGTCGCCGGGCGTGAAATAGAATTTTTCGTAAAAGAGCGGATCGTCCGGGATGTGCATCTTGCGGTAGATGCCGAGGAGCGTGCCGTCCGCGTCGATGATGGCGGCCGTGTTGTGGTAGAGGCCGCTGGCGCGTTTTTCGAAGAGCGAGGCTACGATGACGACCTTGTACTTCCTGGCGATTTTGCGGAACGCCTCCGTGGTCGGTCCGGGGATGGGCTCGGCGAGATCGAAGAATTTGTGATCTTCGCTCTGGCAGAAGTACTGCGTACAAAAGAGTTCCTGGGTGCAGATGATCTGCGCTCCCTGCTGCGCGGCCTTTTCGGCGAGCGCAAGGGTTTTTTTAAGATTGGCCTTCGGGTCGGCGGCGCAGGCGTGCTGGAGGAGTCCGAGTGTGATGCTCATGGTAGCAGGGATGGGAGCTATGCGAGTTATGGGAGAGATGGGAGTTATGGGAAGCGGAAGTCGCGCATGAGGTGAGGCAGGCCGGAATGCATCATAACTCCCCTGGCTCTCATGTCTCCCATCGCTCCCATACTCGATCTTTCAATACACGACCTTGTTGAGGGGATACTCGACGATGCCTTCGCCGCCGTGGGCCTTGAGTTGCGGGATGATTTCGCGGGCAATGCTTTCGTCGATGATCGTCTCGAGCGCGATCCAGTCGGGATTGCTCAGGGTGGAGATCGTCGGGTTGCGCAGCGAGGGGAGTTGTTTGATCATGGAGTCGAGCGCGCTCTTCGGGAGGTTGAGCTTGAGCCCGACCTTGCTGCCGGCCTCGAGCGCGCCGCGCAGGAGAAGGGCGATGGTCTCGATCTTCTTGCGCTTGGCGGGGTTTTCCCAGGAGGCCTTGTTGGCGATGAGTTTGGTGTTGGTGGTGAGGAGCGTGTCGATGATGCGCAGTTTGTTGGCGCGCAGCGAGGAACCGGTCTCGGTGATGTCCACGATGGCATCGACGAGGTCGGGCACTTTTACTTCGGTGGCTCCCCAGGAAAACTCGACGTGCACGGGGATGTTTTTCGCCGCGAAGTAACGTTTCACTGTGCCGACGAGTTCGGTGGCCACGCGTTTGCCGGCGAGGTCTTCGGGTTTCAGGAAGGGGGAGGCTTCGGGGACGCAGAGCACCCAGCGCGATTTGAGCGTGGAGGCGCGGCTGTAAACCAGGTCGCACACTTCGACGACGTCGGACTCGTTTTCCTGCACCCAGTCCTGGCCGGTGAGGCCGCAGTCGAAAAACCCGTGCTCGACGTAACGGCTGACTTCCTGGGCGCGGATGAAACGGCCGTCGAGTTCGGGGTCGTCGATGGACGGTTTGTAGGAGCGCGAACTGGTCACGATTTTCCAGCCGGCTTTGGCAAAGAGCGTTTTTGTCGATTCTTCGAGACTGCCCTTGGGCAGGCCGATCATCAAGAGTGGAGCTTGGACGGAAGACACGTCCGCCAAGGGAGCAGCGGCGGCGGACGCGTTCAAGTCTGTTTATTGTGCGATTTGTTGTGCGGTTTCATGCGTCATCCGGCTGACGACCCGGAAGCAGGGCGATGCCGGTGTCTCGAACTCACCGGTGACTGTCGCCCCGCTCCCGCCCAGGTGGCGGCGGCGGCGAGCGTCGCAAGCGCAAGGCGCGGGCGCAGGGCGACGGCGGCTGTGACGGCGGCGACGGTGAGGGTGGGTGGTGTTTTCGGCATTTGTAGTTTCACGGACGAACGGGAATTTGCGGGTTTCGGATTTGGGGTTTCGGATTTGAGATTTCAGATTTCAGATTTCAGAGCCCGGACTGATGTTACGCAGCGGAGGGTTTTTGTGGTCGGGCCGGACCGGTCTCTGTGCAGGTCCGTCTGGATATTGGTACAGCTCCTCGTTGCGCAGGCGTCCGAAGTTTATGGCGTGTATTTTCATGATGTTACGATGGTGCGGGCTGGATGGGGGGACGGTGTTCGTTTGCGATCGGCAGGGTGATTTTTGCGAAATTCAGGGCTTCGATTCGAATCGATGCATCAATCCGGCCCCAAAACAGACTTTCGTCCATGGACGGAATGAATAACTGAACGCCGGGCAGGCTTGCGTTCGCGAACGGAAGGGCAAACCGGACGCCGGGCAGGCTTGCGTTCGCAAACGGCGGGGCAAACCGGACGCGGAACAGGCTTGCGTTTGCAAACGGCGGGGCAAATCGCAGGGGGCGCGCCGGTGCGCGTCCGGCCGGCGGGACGGGGGCGCGGACCACACGGCGGCGGCGGGTGAGGCGGCGCCCACGGGCGATTGGCGGGAAAAGCCCGTGCCACGTCTGCTCCTGCCCCGGCTATCCTTCCCGGCTCTCCTTCCGGGCTACTCCCCGTGCAGGGAGTGCAGGGAGAGCAAACAATTTACATATCGACAGCGCTGGCCGGGCTCCGCGATATATCCGCCCATCCTGCTCAACTTCTCCGATGACTGTTAACTGGTTCCTGTTCGCTGGTGGTCTTGTCGCGGCTTTTATCCCCGCGCGCCTGCTCGTTTCACCCGATTGCCGCCCTCTGGAATTGCTCCAGATCCGGGCCATGCGCATCGACAAGAGCCGACGGCGGCGACGCTGGTGGAAGGCGCGCCAGATCTGGATCGAACCGGTGCGCGGAGCGGCGGCGGCTTTTGGCCTGCGCGCGGCGCTGACGCCCGCTCCCGGGTCTGGACGCGGCATGCATCTGCTGGTCATGATCATCGTGCTGTCGATCCTCGCCGCCTCCGTCACCCTGCAAACCCTCGGCGACAAACGGAGGGCAAGCCGCTGCGCCGGGGATGACAATAACGGCGGCGGCGAAGAGCGCGATCATGACGCCGCCACCGAAAACAGGGGAAATCGCTCCTCGCGACGCCGGCGCAATCTCGACGCCACACCGCAAAACCTCGCCGCGGCCCGGGAAAGCCGGCCGATGACGGCCCCGTTGCTTTTCCTCGCCGGCATGGCGCTGGGGCTTCCGGTCTCCTGGCCGATCGGCAACTGCGCCGTTTTTCTGGTCGGAAGCGCGGCGACCCTGATCGGGATTTTTGCGCTCAAGGCCTTCCATTACTGGGGCCCGGCCTGTCTGCTGGGCGGCATCGTCGCCCTGGTCACCGGCTATCTCGTCCTGGGAAAAAGCCTTTACGTGCCGGGCCTTGCGCTGCTGATCATGGAGCCGGCCCTGCTCGCGTGGTATTTTCACCGCGGACTCGTCATGCCGGTGCGGATTTGACGGATGGCGGCGGGGCGCGTGACATGCCCGCCACTGCCCGCACTGCCCGCCACTGCTTCCCGGCCCGCACTGCTTCTGGTGTTGAACAACCGCGCCCCGCGCCCCTGACTCTCGCCTTTTCCCCTGATGCCTGCCGTTTCTCCCTCCGACCGGATCGACTCCGCGACGCCGCCTCCTCCCGCGATGCCGCCGCCCGCCCATGTGGCCATCATCATGGACGGCAATGGTCGCTGGGCTCGCCAGCGCGGGCTTCCCCGGATCGAGGGCCACCGCCGCGGCGTCGATGCCGTGCGCGCCGCCATTGAGGGCGCTCGCGAACAGGGCATCCGTTACCTCACGCTCTACGCCTTTTCCGCCGAAAACTGGAAACGTCCCCGGGATGAAGTCGGCGCGCTCATGGGCCTGCTCGAGTTTTTTCTCAAACGGGAAACCTCCACCCTGGTCAGGAATCACATCCGGCTGCGCACCATCGGCCAGACCGCCGCCCTGCCTCCGGTCGTCCGGAGCGAACTGGCGGCCGCCATCGCGGCCACCGCGGCGTTTACCGAACACACCCTGATCCTCGCCCTCAACTACGGCTCCCGCACCGAAATCCTCGACGCCGCCCGCTCGCTCGCCGCCGATGCCGCCGCCGGCCGCCTCGCGCCCGCCGCCATCACCTGGGAAACGCTCGCCGCCCGCCTCTACACGGCCGGCCTCCCCGACCCCGACCTCGTCATCCGCACCTCCGGCGAGACGCGCATCAGCAATTTCCTGCTCCTCCAGGCCGCCTACGCCGAATTCGTTTTCACGCCCGTCCTCTGGCCCGATTTCCGCAAGGAAGACCTCGCCGCCGCCATCGCCGAATATTATCGCCGCGAACGCCGCTTTGGCGGCACAGGCGGGCAGGTGCAAAAGGCTGAAAGCCTGAAGACTGAAAACTGAAGGCTGAAAATCCGCACTCCGCACTCCGCAATCCCGAATCTGAAATCCGAAATCTGAAATCTGAAATCCCGCACTCCGCCCCCATGGCCAAACGCACATTCAGCACCATTGCCCTCTGGTTGATCATTCTCGGCACGCTCTGGTTTTTCGGCACGCGCGGCGCCGCTGTCCTCGCGATTGTCGTGAGTGTGCTCACGCAACTCGAACTCTACCGGATGCTCCGCCGGATGGGACACGCCCCGTTCATCGGCATCGGCCTGCTGTTCGGCGCGCTCATCGTCATCGCGCCATTGATTCCCCACTACACCCAGGCAATCCTTGCCTCCGGCACCCAGGCAATCCTTGACTCCGCAGCTTCGGGGGGGGGGGGGGGGGGGGGGGGGGGGGGGGGGGGGGGGGGGGCGGCGGGGGGGGGGGGGGGGGGGGGGGGGGGGGGGGGGGCCCCCCCGGCGACGCGTTTTTGCGCGTGGAGCAGCCAGGCGGCCTGAAAGGTGCCTGCCGCATA
>JAISAX010000713.1 GCA_031266495.1 Opitutaceae bacterium | reverse complement strand
CGCCGTTGGCTTCAAGTTTGACGATGCTATTCGGGGCACCGGGAGGCGTCCGGAAATTCATTTTGACAAAAGAATCGGGTTTTGACGCGCCGAGGTGACGGGTGATGTCGCGCCATTGGTGTTTTCCGTCGGTCGCAACAAGTTTCAGGTAGGGAAGCTGCGAGATGTCGCCTGGGGTGAGTTTGTAAGTGAGCCGCACTGTATAATCGGTGTCGGGTTTTAGCAAACCGGGCTTTGTCGCGAGCGGAACAAAGGGTTTTGTAGTGTCGATTTTTACCGTGTTGATAACGAGTGAATCGGCAAGCAATTCGACCGCGTTTGTATTTGTGTTTGTGTTTAATGTCGCAACTTTTCCCAAATCGGAAAGATTTGTCAGGACGAATTTCGGTTTGTCTGTTTGCGTGGCGGCGTCTGCGACAGTGGCGCCCGGCGACAGCGGTAATAATAGCATGATTCCCGCACCGCAAATGAGCTGACAGAGGGATTTATGGTTTTTTGGCATTTTCCCGAATTGTTAATGATCAATTTGTTTTTATTGTCCACGAATGTTACGCGGCGCCCCTCGCAGGGGCTTCGCTTGCGAAGCCCCTACCTTCGGAGTGAGCCTTCGGAGTGGATACAGTTATGGTGTTTTGTTTTTGTTTCCGAGGCCGTATTTGATTCGTCCATCGGTGGTTGCGGCGGTGAGGTCGGGTTTGGTCATCGAGGCGACATGGGCGTCGAGAAAGGCGAGGTTGGTTTTGCCGCCGGAGTGCGGGAATATGTTTATATCGTTCGTGCCGTCGTCGCTAACATGACGGGGCCAGTTTCCACACCACGTTTCCTTGAGTTGAAGCCTGGAGCGATGGAGATCGCACAGGATCAGCGTGCGCGAGGGGATGGAAAAGACGGAAAGGTTTTTGCCAAATGCTTTCCAGTCGCCTTGCCCGCCGCTGTATGTATAGTCCACGCCGGTTGCGCCGTAGGAAACTTTGCCGTTTTGCACGGTTTGACCGTTGTGCGCGGTGAAGGTCGGCGGCGGGGTGGTATTGTCAAAACCGGTCGCGTCAGCGGGACATTTGAAAACGGAGGTGGCGGAGCAGTATGCGGGATAAACTTCCAGCCACCAGGCGGTGGTTTTTGTGTCCACTCCGTTGTATTCGGCGGTGCCGTTGGCGTCGCGGGTGTCGTAGGTTGGCGGCAGGCGATCGCGGTTATCGCTGGCGTAGAGGAGGATGGATTGGGCGAGTTGCCGCAGGTTGGAAATGCATTGCGCGTTGCGCGCCGTCTCGCGGATATGTCCGGTGGCCGGAATGATAATCGCCGCCAGGATGCCTATAATGGCAATCACGGTGAGCAATTCGGTAAGGGTAAAGGCGGCGTTTTTGACTGGTTTCAGTTTCATAATGGGACGGGAGGGTTACGGGGCGGGGAGGACTAGCGGTTCGGGGCCGGTGAGCGTGAATTGCGAACTTTTGTTGATGGCCGTGGCGCGGACGTTCTGGCCGGATTCTTGCGCGGAGATCCACGGTTTGTCGCGCCAGTCGCCGGGGGTAAGCGTGACGCGCCCGGAGCGGAGGGTGGCTCCCGCGTGCAGGACGAGTTGGGCGACGCCGTTGCGGGCGCTGTCGAGATTGTCCACGTCGGCGGTGGCGCCTTGCAGATAAAAACCGAAGCCGAGGTTGTCGTGGCACACGATGTCCACCGCGCGCATGGTGGAGTGGTTGGCGTTGGTGAGGCCGTTGTCGTTGTCGTGGAGGCGGGCGCGGGTGAGCGTGCAGTTGACGGTGTCGTGCGCGGAGAAGCCTTCGTCGAGGTTGTTGAAGGCTTCGATGTCCTCAAAGACGAGGTTCCGGCCGCCGCCGTGCATGTTGAAGCCGTCGTTGAGCGAACCGGCGGCGCGAATGTAACGATAAATGTGATACGAGGTGGCGCCGGTGGTCCGGACGACGTGGGGGCGGACGGAGATTTCCCAGCCGTCGGGCGAGGCGCCGGGGTGGAGGGTGAGCGTGTTTTGGTCGGCGGAGAGGGTGGCGTGGCGTGTAAGTTGTCCGGTGATACGGTCCTGGCGGAGGCGTTCGCCGCGATAAATGAGAACGAAGGGTATGGGGGCGGGGGTGAGTTTTGAGGTCCAGCGTCCGTCGGTCTTGTTTTTGTTTTTGTTTTGCGTAAAACCCTGGACGGGTTGCGCGGTGGTGTGGTGAGGGGTGAGGTCGCAGGTCCATGAGTCGCCGTTCCTGACAAAAGGGGCAAGCGGGTCGGCTCCGGTGAGGAGTTCGCCGGAGCCGTCAATGGTGATGGGCGCGCCGGGTGAGCCGGATGTTCTTGTGTAGAGGATTTCCCGATACGGTCCGCTGCCGGGCGCGATTTTTATCGTGTCGCCGGGTTGCGCGGCGGCGGCAGCGGCGGCGAGGGTGCGGTATTCGGCCCTGGCGGCAGGACGCTGGTCAACGAGGAGGGTGCGGGCCTGAACGCCAACGCCAGCGCCAATGGAAACGATACAGCACAGCAGAAAGGCGGCGAG
This sequence comes from Opitutaceae bacterium, assembly GCA_031266495.1. The sequence goes on along the minus strand of JAISAX010000713.1, from coordinate 4,572 downwards.
CGGGAGTTTTTTTTCCACGGGCAGGCGGGCGGGGGGGGGGAGGGGAGGGGCTTGCTCAATTACGGTTGCGCAGGGCGAGCACGGCAGAGGCAATGGCAATGGCAAGCGCACCGAGAAGGGCGGCCGTTGTGGCTGGTTCGGGAACGGCAGCGGCGGCGTTGGCGTAGAAGATGTAATCGCCCTTGCTGGTGCCAGAGGTGAGAACTGTCCAGGCTCCGGGCGTGCCCGCAGTCGTGTTATCCACCCAGGTGTAAGTGAGGCTGGCGCCAACGCCGTTGGGATAATAGTCGGTGCCGCCACCGATGTTGGTGGCGGCCTGGAAGCCGGCGCTAGCCTTGCCGGAATCAAGGCCGAGAACGAAGGCGTAAAAGGTGTCGGCCTTGAGCGGGACTGTCTGGTCGAGTTCGAATGTGATGTAGGTGCTGGCTGCGGTGAGGCCGGGGATCGTCCAGATGCCGGTCTGGGTGGAAAGAAGCTCGGCGGCGGCGTCGTCGGGGAGGGCCGTGGCGGAAGGGACTTTGTAGATTTTGACCGTGAATGACAGATCTATGAGAGCGCTGGTAGTGGCACTTTGGTGGCTTTCCTTGAGGGTGAACGAGGCGAGGGTGGTATCACTGGCGACATAAAAGGATTGGGAAATGTCGCGGTGCTTTGGGTCGGAAGCGGCAGAATCCCAACGCATGGTATATACATTTCGGTTCTCGGTTGACTCGGATGCAGCGATGACCGTGGCGGCGTCGGGAGCCTGTGCATTGGCGGATGTGGTGACGCCGGAGCGTGCGGACGGGAGTGCGGCGGAGAATATGGCCAAAGCGGCCAGGCCTGGCAGCAGCACTCGCGGCATCCGGGATGGTATGGATGTACTGGTAATTTTCATAAGCGACGGGATTTGGTTTCAGAGGTCGGGTTGTTGGAGGGTCAGGGTTGCGAGTATGCCTGCATACCGTCGCCGCGGTCCATGTGCGATCCTGTCAAACGCATTCGTTTTTCTGCCCCCCCCCCCCCACCCTTCCCCCCACCCCCCCCCCCCCCCCTCTCCTCCCCGGCGTCATCAAAAAACGACTACGTCCTTTACGTCACCGGAGCAGACGGCGTGGACGACGGCGGCAACATCCACGAACAAAAACCGGGGAACCCCGCCTCCTCGTACGATCAGAAGGACTGGATCTGGACAACCGGCTCCGTGCCCGCCAAGCCTCCGGAATAGCGCCCGCCCCGCCGGCTGCCCGGCTCCATCCGCAACCACGCAACCACGCGGAGGCCAAAACTCCGCTGGCAAGAATCCCGCGCGTGCGCCACAGTGCGAATTTCCGCATCATGACTCTTTCCGAAAAACGCGACGCGCTGGTCGAAACCCTCACGCTCCTGCCCGACGACGAAGAACGCTTCCGTCACCTCCTCACCCTTGGCCGCCGCTATCCCGCACTCGACGCCCGCTACCATACCGACGACCGGCTCCTTCCCGGCTGCATCTCGCGCCTCTGGCTCCAGCCCGAACTGCGCGACGGCCGCTGCTATTTCCATATGGACGCCGACGCGCAGATTTCCAAAGGCATCGCCGCGCTCATGTGCGATTTCTACAATGGCGAGGCGCCCGCCGACATCCTCGCCACCGAGCCGGATTTTCTCGCCGAAACCGGCCTCCCGCAGGCGCTCTCGGCCAACCGCAGCAACGCCCTCGCCAGCCTCCGCCGCTACATCCGGGCCTTCGCGCAATCCTGCCTGCAACCGGTGGCCTGACGTGGCGCGGGCGTCCCGCCCGCAAGCGTTGCCTCACCGCTCCGGAGTGGCACGGGCTTCCAGCCTGCGGGATCGTGTGGCATGGTCATCCCTGGCCATGTGGCTTCAGGACGCAGGCCCCGAATCCGTGCCCCGCCTATTTCGCCCGGCCTCAAAACACCCGCCACGCCGACAACGCCGGCGGCGCGAGCGCCTCGTCGATCGTCAGCCGCAACCGCCGCGCCTTCACCGGCGTCGCCAGACGGTCGAGTTTTTTGCGTCCGACCGTCGTGCCGCGGGCGATTTCCGTCCATGCGCCGCCCGCGTCAGCCTCGACGTGATACGCCGCGATCCGCTGCCCGTGTTGCACCGGCTCCTCGAAACAGAGCACGCTGACCGTCACGCCTTCCTCCTCCGCCCCCGCCGCGCCGCCGTCCGCGCCACCGGCCGCGCCGCCGGGAAACACCATCTCCAGCACCGCCTTCGTGACGCCCTCCGGCGCGGCCCAGCACGTATCCGGATTCCCGTCACAGACCGACTCCGCCAGGAACATCGCCACCGCGCACGGCCCGCTCGCGCGTTCGCGGTCCGCCGTCACGCGAACGCCCGCCGCGCGCGCCAGGTCATTTGCGAAAATCCGGTCCAGCTCGCGCCACAGGCCCGTGATCGCGGCGATGTCGTTTTCGTGAAAAAGCCCCTCCCGCGTCGGCGGGATGTTGAGCAACAGCAACCCGTTGCGGCCCACGCTACAAAAATACAGGTCCACCAGATTCCCGGCGGAGCGCACCTTGTCATCTTCCTCCGCGTGGTAAAACCATCCCGGACGGATCGACACGTCGCACTCCGCCGGACGCCACACGCGCGGCTCGCGGCCCGCCGGGTCAGGCGCGTCGCCGCTGCCGAAATGCCGTTTCAGCTCCTCGCGCGCCGCCGCATCGTTGGCCCGGTTGATCCCCGAATCGCCCGGGAACCGCACCGTGCGCGGATCGACGGTCGCCCAGCACGTCCCGTTGGCGAAACCGCGCTCGTTGCCCACCCAGCGCACATCGGTGCCGCCATCGCCAAACGTCACCGCGCCCGGCTGGAGTTTTTTAACGAGTCCGAAAAACCGCGGCCAGTCGTACTCCTGTTTTCGTCCGTTCGGCCCCTCGGCGCACGCGCCGTCGAACCACACCTCGTGCAACACGCCGTAGTGCGTCAGCAACTCGGTCAGTTGCGCGCAATAAAAATCGTTGTAGCGCGGCGAATCGCCATAGCACTTCTCGTGGCGGTCCCACGGAGACAAATACAGCCCGACCTTCAGACCCTCGGCGCGAAAGGCATCGACAAATTCGCGCACCACATCCCCCACCCCCCCCCTCCACGGCGACGCCTTCACGGAGTGCTCCGTGGTCGCCGTCGGCCAGAGGCAAAACCCGTCGTGATGTTTTGCCGTCAGGATGCCGATCCTGAACCCCGCCTCGCGGGCGACCCGCGCCCACTGGCGGCAATCGAGTTTTGCCGGATTGAAAATCGCCGGCGATTCGGAACCGTCGCCCCATTCGCGACCGGTAAACGTATTCACGCAGAGGTGAACGAACAGGTTGGTTTCGGTACGCTGCCAGGCGAGCTGCGCGGGCGAAGGGAGCGGGACAAGATCATCAAGAAAGAGACCCATCATTTTGTCGGGATTCGATCGGAACGTGTTTTTTTGAGTGCCAGTCCAGGCGAGGCAAGCATGGAACTACAGACCTCTGTGTAATTTCATGCGCTATAGAGCAGATGCCCGGGCCACAGCTTTGCTTGCTGCATATCCGGTTTTTGCCCTGCCCCTGATGACACCAGACTCTCCTCAGGACACGTCCCGAAACACCCGGGACACATCCCGAACCGCCCAGGACAAGTCCCGAAACTCTCCGGACAAGTCCTGGACCGCTCCGGACAAGTCCCGAAACCCTCAGGACATGTCCTGGACCGCTCCGGACACATCCCGAAACACCCGGGACAAGTCCCGAACCACCCGGGATACATCCCGAACGAACCCGGACCACACCCGGACCACGCCCCTGCCAGCCCACCATTGACAAACAGACAGCCAAAGAGAAACAAAACCCGGACAGAAAAGCCCGAACATCAAAAAAAGCATGAGCAATACCGGATACATCCCCGCCACCGACGAAGACTTCCACCTCTGGCAGGAAAACTTCATCGCCTACCTTGTCCTCAAGGCGGCCACCTTCGGCCTGACGACGGCGGACCTCGCCCCCCTCATGGCCGCGCAAGCCACCTGGCGCGACACCTGGCAAATCGCGCAAAGCCCCGCCACGCGGACCAGCCCCGCCATCCACGCCAAGAACCACGCCCGCCAGGCCTACGACCACCTCCTGCGCGAATTCGTGGCCGAACACCTCGCCAGCAGCAAGAAGGTGACGGACGAGGATCGTAAAAACCTCGGCATCCCCGTCCACAAGACCACCCACACGCACATCACCGCGCCCGCCACGCACCCCGTGGCCGAGCAACACGGCAACCAGCCCGGCCTCGTGGAGCTGCATTTCCGCGACGAACAAGGCACCCGTCGCGGCAAGCCCCGCGGAGCCCGCTGTGCCGAAGTCGCCAGCGACGTGCGCGACACCCCGCCCGCCGACCCCTCCGAATTCGCCCATTCGGAGATCGCCACCCGCTCCCCCTTCAAAAAACAATTCCGCGCCGACCAGCGCGGCCTCAAGATGTATTACGCCATGCGCTGGGAAAGCCCCACCGGCGAAAAAGGCCCCTGGAGCCCCCTCTCCTTCCACATCATGCCCTGATTTCCGCGCCCCGGGGGGGGGGCGGGGGGGGGGGCGGGCGGCGGGGGGCGGGGCGGGGGGGGGG
>JAISAX010000570.1 GCA_031266495.1 Opitutaceae bacterium | reverse complement strand
GCCCGCGCCACTGCGCACTGCGTAACATCAGTTACCTTACAGGAACGGTGTGGCATTCCGATCGCTGAATGTTCATCACGCGATACATGATACAGCAGGCATCGCCCCGGGTCAGCAGCTTTGAACCCGAAGCCGATGCAGCCGGTATCAAATCGTCGACCGCAGTTGCACCAACCGCCTGGCAAAGCCGTGCGGCAAAACTGACCGGATCAATCTTTGACACCGTCGCTCTCGCCGCTGCCAACTGCCGGGCGAGCGTCAAGGGTCGGGAATTGCCCGCCAACAGGCCGGCCAATTCCTGAATCCACAAAACCGCGGTTGCTTCATCCAGCGGCTGATCCGCATCGGCGTTGTAGGTCGGAAAGAATCCCCGCGCGGCAAAAAATTGCACCGCCTCCACCCATGGCGCATCATGGCGCATGTCGAAGTCGTTGAAGAACGAGATCATCACCCCCCGGGAGAGAAGCAGCCGTTGCAATTCATCGACGGGCACCTGCGCCGGCATTTCCTGACGCCGCCGGGCGAGCACGCAAGCCCAGGCCGCCGATTCAGACACATGAATCCAGGTAGGCTCCAACCGGATACAGCCCCAGCCCACATGCGTCGCCGAGAGGCACACCGGGACGAGCAAGTTGTCCAGATCGGGCGGCAGCAGGCAGCGAAACGGGATATGGGCAGGCCGGGACAGTTCACTCAGGAGGATGGCTCCGTCATAGGCAGTGCCGGGCTTGCAGCCGGAGACGGTGGCGTTCCTTCCCGTGCATTTCTTCGATCAGGATGCCGGTGATCGTCCTCCCCGAGGCCTCGACGCCGGTCACGTGCCAGCCTTTGAAAACGCGGATGCGCGGCTCCGCCGCGACCATTTCCGTGAGCACTTTTTCGGCAACGTGCGGTTCGAAGGTCTGGTTGGCCTGGCAGAGCCGGCAATTCTCCGAGTCACGTCCGTAAACCGCCTCGTAGTGCGCGAGTATTCGCCGGAACACTTCGGTCACGAGCGGCGCGCGTTCGCCGGTGTAATTGGTATCATAAAGCCCGATACCCGAGGCAAACATCCCCCCCAAATGAGGAAAGACGCTGACGAGCGAAACCGTCAGCCCTTCGCGAGCGGCCCGCACCGCGCAGGCAATGCCACCCGGAGTTGCGCCATAAACGACCAGATCAAAGCGGGAATGAAAACTCATGAAAAACGGAATGAAAACAACCTCGCGCGTGCCGCTACCACCAGGAGCCTCACCTGCCGGCCCTGCAGGGGCGCGAGATCCGCCCGTTCCTTCCATCGAACGCCGGCGCCGGTGGCGTTCAGTCGCAGCGGCTCGCATTCGTCCACGCCAAAGCCCGGGATTTCGTGGCCGTTTTCATCCAGCAAGCCGACGCGGGCCTCTCCCAACGCACCGGTGTCAACGTTGAGCTTCAGCGTCCCGCCGGTGACGGGCACCGGCCGGGTCAGGCACCGGCCGCCACCGGGAGCGAAATTGAGGGACACGAATCCGTCGATGCGCTGGAGGAAGCGGCAGACGGTGCCATCCAGTTGCTTCACGCGCGCAGGCTCATCGCCATGCGTGGTGCGATAAACCGTCCCGTAGTGCCAGACTTCGTCGCCGCGCTCAACCAGGCCGGCCCCGATGTAGATCATGCTCGCGCTCGCGCTGCCTTCCAATCCCGGCGCCACATACGGGGCCTGGCCAAAGCGAAGCCACTTTTTCCCGTCGCGGCTGGCGATAAACTGGATCTCCGTGCGCCCGTCGTCGGGATAGGGCGACCCCGTGTCCTGGCGATACATCGACGGGAAACCCACCAGCCATTCGCCCTGCGCCCCGTAGGGATGGACGGCGCTGGTATAAACGTCCGTGTGCACAGGATCGAGCGCATCACAGGCGAAGACCGTGGGAATCTCGTCGGCGATAAAGGGCGTCCGCTCCGGCTCCTTCGTCTGCCCGCGTCCCGTCGGCTTGATCCCGGTCGGCCGGTCCAATGTATCCAGTTCGAGCCTGACGACCCTGCGCGCGCGCCCCGCCGGGTCGTGCAGATCCCAGCCGCGCAGGAAAAGCACATACCTCCCCGACTTTTCGTCCCACAGCGTGACATTCTGGGAATCGGCCTCGAATGCCAGCAGCGGCTCCGCATCCCGCTTCCAGCGCAGGCCGTCCGGCGACGTGTAGCGGTAGATGGCGCATTCGGACGGAGGCGCAAACCCCTTGAAGACGCTGCTCACGCAGACATAGGCGGCGTCGGGAGAGGCCGCATGGGGGTCGCGAAAGACATTGCCGGCGAAGAAATCCGTTCCGCTCACCAGGTTGTTCGCCGTGCTGCCCTCGAACCCGGTCAGGCCCAGCGCGGGCTTGGTCCAGTTGATCCCGTCCTCCGATTCCGCGCAGGCGACATGGAATTTGCGGTCCTTGTCCCGGCAATTATACCAGAGCCGCAGTTTGCCTCCCTCGTCGATGACCGAGGTGTAGAAGTTGATCATAAACGCCTCCCAAGGCTTGTCCGGCACGATCACCGGCCGCACGGCCAGGGGCGGGTTGACCGTGAGCGTGGTGCCGGTGGAGGACTCCACGAGTTCCGGATCCATCAGGAGTGTCCGGTGATATTCCGTCATGCTGGATATTTTCTCTTTCATGAAACGTATCTGAATTACAATTACAGCCTCACCCCGGTCACCCATAGCGCATTGGCGCCATCTTTCCGCCCGTGGTAATAATACATCAGCCAGCGGTTTCCTTCGACATGCAGCAGCCATGGGTAGCCAAAGTCGTTGTTGGCATCTTTTGCGACGTGGGGAAATTCCAGCAACACGCGGTCGCGCTTCCAGTCCGGTTTCCGCGCGTCTCCCCGCCAGAGCCAGATGCGTCCCCGCGTTTCCCCGACTTTGCCGCGCTCGGTGGTGAGCACGAGGATCTCTCCCTTGCGGTCGGGATTTTCAACCGCGAAGGGGGCCGCCAGTCTGGACCGGGTGTTGTCTTCGGAATCCAGGACGGAAAGTCCGGTTTGCCAGGTGGCGCCCTGGTCGTCGGAGACGCTTGTATATTGCCGGCCGCGCAGATTTTTATCACCCCGGCTTCGGAAAAAACCGAGCAGCCGGCCGGAAGCAGTCTGCACAAGGACGGGTTCCGCCGCATGGACGTCCGCGATACGGCGGGCCGGACTCCAGGTGCGTCCCTGGTCCCGTGAGGTGGACAGCCAGATGCCCCGGGTATGCGGCTTCGAACCCTGCCGGTAATGCCCGAGCACCATGATCCCCTGCCCTTGCACCGGTACGATATTTCCGAATACGGATCCTGTTTTGTCGGGACCCAGGGCGCTGGTATCCACCGGCTCCCAGGTCACGCCCTCATCTTCCGAACGCCAGCCGAAGATGTGACTGGTGGTATCGGCGGTGAACGCCATGGCGAGCAGCACGAGGTGCCCGTTCTCGTCAAGTCCGAGTGCCTGGTTGCCGCTCTGGGTGTAATCGAGGCCGGGGCCGAACTCGCGGAGGATTTGCGGCTCCGAGAAGGTTCGTCCGCCATCGGTGGAACGTGAGACGGCGGGGCTTCCTCCGCCATTGTTGCCGTGAAAGGTGCCGGCGGTGTAAGCCAGAATCACCGTTCCCTTGGGGATGCGCAGCACCTTGTTCCAGGACAGATGAGCGAAGCGGGGGTCTTCCGGTGCGGGAACCGCAATGCGCACCGGGTAACCATCGAGGTTTTTCGCCGCCCAGGCCGGCAGCGGCGGTTCAGCCTGCAAGGCTGGACAGGAAATCAGGGAGCCGAGTGCGAGGATGCAGGTTGTGTGTTTCATCATGAGCATGTGTGTCCGGGGGAGGAGGAGGTGGTGTGTGTGTGTGTGTGT
>JAISAX010000626.1 GCA_031266495.1 Opitutaceae bacterium | reverse complement strand
CCCAGGGGTCGTTTGCCGTGTTTCGTCGCCCGCAGGCGGCGGCGCGTGTTGTGCGCGTGGTGTTCGGGTAATCACCCTGACGCCGCCCCCCCCCCCCCCCCCGGACCGCGGTCAGCGTTCCTCGATCATGCGCAGGGTCAGCGAGACGGTGTCGCTCTTGCCGTCGGGGCGCGGGCGCAGGCGGACGCGGCGCAGGGCGTTCTCCACCGAGCGGTCAAACTCCGCGTTGCCCGACGAGCGTGTGACGCGTATCCGCGAAATCATGCCGTCGGACGAGAGCAGGAAGGTGACATCGGCCGAGAGTGTGTCGCTCAGCCCGACCGGCTTTTCGTGGGCGTTGCGGATCTGTTGCGTCACCCGGGCGAAATAGGTGTTCGTCGCATCCTGCTCGGTGCGGGAGAGCACGTCGCCGCCGGCGCCGCGGTTGGTCGTGCCGGTGCCGTCGGCAAGGCCGTCGCGAATGCCTTTTGCGTCGATCCGGCGCGGCGTCACGGCTGACCGGCCGGCGGCGGACGGCGCCTGGGAAGCGCGGTTGGCCGGCGTGCGCGTGGCTCCGGGGTTGGCTTGCTGAAATTCCTTGTAGCTGACGGTTTTCTTCGGCTCGGGTGTCGGCGGCGTCGCCGGTTTGTCGGCTGGTTTATTGGCAGGCTTCGGCTTTTTGGGCGCAGGCGTCACGATCGTCGGTTTGTCCGCCGGCTTGACCGGAACGGGAGCCGGTACCGGTTCGGGCTGCGCCGGGGTCAGGGGCACGACGGCGGGGAGCGCGGGGGGGGGCGGCGGCGGAGCGACGGGGTCGGGCGCAGGCGGCCCGGGCGTGGGCGGGAGGGGCGGGAGGGGCGGCGGTTTGTCGAACCCGATGCCTCCGGGGGCGCCGAGTCGGGGCGCTTCGGTAGCGTTATAGTCGTCGCCGGGTCCGGCCACGACCACGACCTCGAAGATCTTCGGGGTTTCCCCGGGTTTCCGGCTCGCCGCATTCCAGCCGACAAACACCGCCACCAGCACCACCGCCACATGCAGCAGCGCGGAGAGGGTGAAGGCGATGGGCGAGCGGGAGTTCACGGCACGTTCCGGATTCAGGACCCTCCGACCCGGGTGTCGAAGCTGATCCGGGTGAGGTTCTGTTTTTGCAATTCGTCGAGCAGGCGGATGACGTGCTGGTAAGAAATCTTCGAGTCGCCGCGCACGCGCATGACGGGTTGTTTGCTCCGCGCGGCGTAATCGCGGAGGCGGGTCTGGAGCTGGGTGAAGGTGACCGCTTCTCCGCCGATGAAGTACTGGCCCCCCGCATCGACGGAGAGGAAAACGAATTCGGTCTGCGGATCGGCGGGCGGACGTTGGTCGTTCACGGAGACGGTGGGCAGGTCGAGCGGGATCGTGCGCTCCTCGCTGTTGATGAGCGGCGTGGCGATCATGAATATGATCAGCAGCGTGAACGCCACGTCGATGAGGTTGGTGACGTTTAGCTCGGCGACCGCATGCATCGAGCGTCGGGTGCGAAAGGTGCGGGCCATGGTGGGAAAAAGGCTGAAGGCTGAAGGGCTGAAGGCTGAAAGGGCGGGAGGGCGGGAGGACGGGAAGGCGGGAAGGCGGGAAGGCGGGAGGGCGGGAGGGCGGCGTTATTGTGTTTCGAGTTCGATGCGGTCGGCCAGGGAGCTGGCGAAGTTTTCGATTTCGGTGGTGAGTTGTCGGGTTTTTCCGAGGAGGAAATTATAGCCGAGGAGCGAGGGAATCGCCACCAGCAGGCCGGCTACCGTGGTGAGCAGGGCCGCGGATACGCCGGGAGCCAGCGTCTGGATGGAGGCTGTCTGCTGTCCGGCGACCGCGGTGAAGGCCTCCATCACGCCCCAGACGGTGCCGAGCAGTCCCATGAAGGGCGCGCCGGTCACGACCGTGGCGAGGAAGATCATGCTCGTTTCGTAACGCAGCACCTGGCGGGCGATGGAGCGCTGGATGGCGTTTTCCGCATGTTCGAGCCGGGCGCGGACGGCCGTTTCGCCGCGCTCGCGCAGGATTCCGTCGGCCCGCCAGTACGCGTCGATGGCGTCGGCATAGACGTCGCCGTAAGGGATGTGGCGGCGGTTTTTCCAGGAGTTGGCGCCGGACTGGTCAAGTAGCGTGCGTTCGTCGCGCAATCGTTGTTCGAAGGCGTGGTTCATCTCGCGGATGCGTTTCAGTTCGAAGTGTTTTCCGAACATCACCGTCCATGCCACGAGGCTGGCGAGACAGAGGCTGAGCGTGATGATCTGGCCGACAATGTCGGTGACACTGAAGACGTTGAAAATATTAACCGTGGCGAGAGCAGGCGTCATTGAAAGGCGGGTGATACCGGATGGGGGGGAAGGGTTGCGCGGATGCCGGTGCGCATTCAACGGAAAATGCGGCGGATCGCGAACGTCGGGTGGCGGAAGGCGAGAGCGGCGGGAGCGGGCGAACGGACACGAAGCAGCCCGGGAGGGTTCCCGGGCTGCTTTGCAAGCGAGAGCATGGTCGCACGTCTCGCTGATGTGCGGGTGAGAGTCAGCTGAACAGGATCGGGAACCACTTGTCGGCATATTTGCCGATGACAGGTAATGGTTTCTGTTGGCCATTGATGGCTGCGACCAGGCCGAGAATCCAGATTACAAAGAAACCCAGGTACACGATTATGCCTGCAAAAATGGCTATGAAGTTGACCAGCGGGATCACCAAAAAAATGCCGAGTACGAAGGACACCGCAATCGAAGCAATGATCAGAATGAGCACCTGGCGCAGGTGAAAAGCCCCAAGCCGGGTCTTCTTGTTACCATGAAGGATGATCGCCACGATGAAACCGATCAACGTGAGATAACTGACGATAGCGACGGTTTTATCCTCGCTGCTGACGGCGGGAGCCGGAGGGACAGGGGCCTGGACAGGTCCGGTATCGGGTGTTGTGTTTTCGATAGACATAGGAATTCGGGCAGGATGGAACCGCCGACGTTGCCAGTTTGTTGCGCCAAGTCAGCGAAAAAAAAACCGGATGCTCTCCCTGAAACTATCAGGGAGGGCGCACCTCGGAAACGGGACCGTTTCCGGAGTTCGGGCGGGACGCCCCGCCCGCCGACGGCGATGTCGCCGGTTTGTCAAAGCCCATGCGCGCCGGGCGCAGACCGAAGGAAGGATCGGGACACTCACCAACAACTTTTTGTCCGGACGCCCGCGAAGCAAGGGACTCGAACACCGACGGCACACGGAATGTACATCACTCGCCGTCGCCGCTTGCCGTCACCCGCCCTCGCAAGGCCCGCACCTGCGCCCGGGTGCGTTTGGCCGCCACCATGCGCGCCTTTTGCGTGCGGCTGCGCCCGCGCGTTTGCCGGCGGCGCTTTTCCACGGCCTGCTGCCGGGCCTGTTCGGCCGCGCGCTGGCGGGTTTCCAGTTTCTCGCAAAGCTCGGCCCAGGCGGCCTCGCGGTTGGCGGCCTGCGAACGTTCGCGCTGGCAGCGCACCTCCACGCCGGTCGGCGCGTGACGCAGGCAGACGGTCGAGGACGTCTTGTTGATCTTCTGCCCGCCGGGGCCGGAACCGCGCACGAAACGCTCCTCCACGTCGCCCGGCAACACGCCGAGCGCGTCGAGCCGCGCCTCCCGCGCCTGAATTTGCGATTGTCCTGAAACGTCCATGTTGTGTTCTGGCTCCCCTGCGGGCGCCGGTTTTTGCATTACTCATGGAAACTCTTCGCCCGTCCGCGAGTCCAAAGCCGACTTCCCTCCACACCACCGCTCCCGCCACCGCTCCCGCCATTCTCCCGCCATTTTCACATCATGACATCCACCTCCCACGGTTCCGGCTGGTCCCGGAAAATCCGCGACGAAATCAGCAAGGCCGTCATCGGCCAGGATGCCGTCATCGAACGGCTCCTCGTCTCCCTGCTCGCCAATGGACACGTCCTGCTCGAAGGCATGCCCGGCCTCGCCAAAACCCTCCTCGTAAAATCCCTCGGCACCGCGCTCGGCGTGCAGTTCGAACGCATCCAGTTCACCCCCGACCTGCTCCCGAGCGACGTCGTCGGCACGATGGTGTTTTCCCCGAAAGACGGCGCCTTCACCCCGCATCACGGCCCCATCTTCGCCAACCTCGTGCTCGCTGATGAAATCAACCGCGCTCCGGCCAAGGTCCAGAGCGCGCTGCTCGAGGCGATGCAGGAGCGCCAGGTCACGATCGGCGGCACCACCCATCCGTTGCCGCAACCCTTCCTCGTCATGGCCACGCAGAATCCCGTCGAGCAGGAAGGCACCTACGCGCTCCCCGAGGCGCAGACCGACCGTTTCCTGTTCAAGCTCATCGTGGATTATCCGACGCTCGACGAGGAAACGCAGATGATGGCCCGTTGGGGCCTGGTCACGCGCCAGCCTGTGCTCGACCCGGTGTCGGGCGGGGCGGAGTTGGTCGAGCTGCGCGGCGAAGTGGACCGCATCCACGTCTCGCCCGCCGTGCAGGGCTACATCCTCGCCCTCGTGCGCGCCACCCGCGACCTCGCCCGTCCGGTGAAAGGTCGCACGCGCCATCTGGGTTTCGGCGCCTCGCCGCGCGCCTCGCTCGCCCTCTACCAGGCTGGCCGCGCCCTCGCGTGGCTGCGCGGCGAGGATTACCTGTCGCCGCAGATCATCCAGGAGATCGCGCCCGATGTGCTCCGCCACCGCGTCGGCCTCACTTACGAGGCCGAGGCCGAGGATATCACCGCCGATGCCATCGTCGCGCAGGTCATCGCGCAAACAGCGGTGCCGGCCAATACCAAACAGTAAAACATCAGGCATGTCCGCCGCACCCGATCCGACCCTCGCCGCCACCGCCCTCCCCGCCGCCCCGCTCGCGCTCCTGCGGCGGCTCGAGTGGCGCGTGCGCGGCGCGGTGGAAAACGTCCTTGGCGGCGAATACCGTTCGGCTTTCCGCGGGCGTGGCATGGAGTTCGACCAGGTTGTGAAGTACGAGTTCGGCGACGATGTGCGCGATATCGACTGGAATGTCACCGCCCGCCTTGGCGAGCCTTACCGCAAAAAGTTCGTCGAGGAACGCGAGGTCACCGTCCTCATCGTGTTCGAGGATACGCCCAGCCTGCAATTCGGCTCCGGACGGCAGTCCAAACGCGAGGTTCTGCTCGAACTCGCCGGCTTCCTTATGTTGCTCGGCGCCGTCAACCGCGACCGCGTCGGTTACGTGCACGTTACTCCGCGTGGCCACACCCTCCAGCCGCCCGTGCGCGGACGCGCCGCCATCCACCACGCCGCCGCGCAATTGTTCGGGTTTCCGCCTCCGCCGCTCGACGGCGCGCCGGCTGACGCCGCGGATCCCAGGCTCCGGACCGCGAACGCTCTCCGCGACTCCGCCGCCATCCGCACGATTCCCTGGAAACATATCCGCCGCGCCGCGCCGCGCCATAGTATGCTCGTGTGGCTTGGCGACTTTGCCCCGCGTCCCGCCCCCGAAGGCTGGCCGGCCCTCCGCCAGCGTTTCCAGACTCGCGGCTTCCGGGTTGACGATCCGTGGGAACGCGCCTTGCCCGCCGTCGGCCGGTTCGCCGCTTACGATCCCGTTTCCGGCCGCCTCGTCACCCTGGAAAACTCCTCCGCCGAACGCGCCGCCCACGCCGCCTGGCGCAATGAACGCGAGGCCGCCTGGCGCGCCCTCTTTCCCGCCGCCTCCAGCCGCCTCGTCGTCGGCACCGACGAAAACCGCCTCGACGCACTCATGCGCTTTTTTCTGAAAAGCAGCTAGACGCAAACCCGGCAAAAGCCGCATACCGACAAACACCACCACCCGATCATCCCATGAGACGCTCCCTTGTCATTCTGTCTTCCGCGACCCTGCTCCTTTGTATCGGAGTCGTTATGACAATCGAAACGGTTCCTCCTGGCGCATTGACCGAAACCCGCATGCACCGCCTGAAAATCCGCCTGCTTGATTATGCCCGGTTCCACAACCGCCAGCCAGCCTCGCTGGACGAACTGCCTCCCGACGACGAACACTATGGCGAAAGCGGATACGACGCCTGGAAACGCCCGATCACCTTCAGGATTTCGCCCGAAGGCATCGTCACCCTCCAGAGTCCGGGACGCGACGGGAAGGCCGGAGGGACAGGCAAGGACGCGGACATCACACGCTCATTCCGCCTGCGCGACGCCCGCGGACAATGGAACAAAAACGCCGCGACAGACGGGTGGCTCTCCACCGAAAAGACATCACCATAATTGAACTACACCTTCCATTCTCCGCTCTGGCTGCTTGCCCTGCTGCTCCTCCCGCTCGTGCTCCGGGCGCGCGGGCGCAGCAAGATCGTGGCGTGGATCGTACCCTTTGCCGCTGCCTGGCACCGCCCGTCGCGCGTCAGTTCCTCGCGCCTCCCCGTCGCCTGCGCGGTGCTCGGCCTCGTCCTTCTCATCGTCGCCCTCGCCCGTCCGCAACGCATCGAGGACCGCCGCACCGTCACCGGCCAGGGTTACGACCTCATGCTCGCGATCGATCTCTCCACCTCGATGCTCGCCGAAGACTACGAAAAAAACGGCGAGCGCCTCAACCGCCTGCAAACCATCCGCCCCGTCATCCAGGCCTTCATCGACCAGCGCCCCAACGACCGCATCGGCATCGTCGTCTTCGCCGGCCGCTCCTACACCCTCGCCCCGCTCACGCTCGATCACGACTGGCTCGCCCGGCAGGTCGACCGTCTCAAGACCGGGCTGATCGAAGACGGCACCGCCATCGGCGACGGCCTAGGCGTCGCCCTCTCGCGCCTCGAACAGGCCGCCCACACCGAAAACGGCCGCCGCGCCGGCGCCTTCGTCATCCTCCTCACCGATGGCGCCAACAACCGCGGCGCGCTCACCCCCGCGCAAGCCGCCGCCATCGCCCGGTCGCGCGGCATCCCCGTTTATACCATCGGCGTCGGCAGCAACCAGAGCAGTGTCCCCTTTCCCGTTTTCGATGACCAGGGCCGCAAGATCGGCTACCAGCGCGCCCGCGTCGACCTCGACGAAAACTCGCTGCGCTACATCGCCTCCGAAACCGGCGGACGCTATTTCCGCGTCGACCACACCGGCACCGTCGAATCCGCCTTCAGGTCGATCGACGCCGCCCGCAAGATCGAATTTCAGGCAAAATCGCACCTGCTCGCCACCGAGTTTTTCGCCTGGTTCGCCGCTCCCGGTGGCTCTCTCGTGCTCCTCGGCGCACTATGCGTCCGCCGCCACACCAGCCACCCAACCAACACTGAACGCTGAACACCGAACATTGAACACTGAATCATGAGCAACCCGCCACAACCCGCCGTCCCGTCGTCCACGCTTCATCCATTCAGTGTTCAGTGTTCAGCGTTCGGTGTTCAGCGTTTTCCGATTTCCGTTATCAGCGCCCGAACGACGGATTTGAGCGCTCATCTCGCCCGCTTGAGCGCTCAAATCGCCAGTCGGAGCGCTCAAATTGTCCGTTTGAGCGCTCAACTCACCCATCGGAGCGCTCATCTTGCCCGTTTGAGCGCTCAAATCGCCCATTGGAGCGCTCAAATCGCCAGTCGGAGCGCTCGTTTCGTCCGTTTGAGCGCTCAACTCGCCCGATGACATTTCTCCATCCACAACTCCTCTGGTTCCTCGCGCTCCCCGCGCTCCTCCTCACCGGCGAACTCCTGCGTCGCCGCCGCCACCGCCGCCGCGCCGCCGCCACCACGCCCGCAAAAATCCTCACCGCCCTCGCCGGCCCCCGCACCCTCCGCCTCTCCCCCTCCCCCGCGCCCTCCCTCTCCCCCCGCGCCGCCGCCCTCCGCTGGCGCCTCGCCCTCGGCCTCGCCAGCGCCGTCCTCGCCCTCGCCCGCCCGCAATGGGGCCGCATCGAGGAACCCGTTTTCGAACAGGCCCGCGAAATCCTCATCGCCGTCGATCTCTCGCGCTCGATGCTCGCCGCAGACATCAAACCCACGCGACTCGAACGCGCCCGCCTCCTCATCCAGAGCCTGCTCGGCCAGCTCGCCGGCGAACGCGTCGGGCTCCTCGTCTTTTCCGGCACCGCCTTCCTGCAAAGCCCGCTGAGCAGCGATTACGAGATCCTCCGCGAGTTTCTCCCCGAACTCGGCCCCGATTATCTCCCGCAAGGCGGCACCCACTACGGCGCGCTCCTCCAGTCCGCGCTCGATTCCTTCAGCCGGGAAAACAACGCCGACCGCTTCCTCGTCATCCTCAGCGACGGCGAAGCCGATCCCGAGGCCACGCCCCCCTGGCAACCGCTCGCCGACACCGCCCGCGAACGCGGCGTCCACATCATCGGTCTCGGCCTCGGCACCGCCGAAGGCGCCATGATCCCCGACGAGCACGGCAGCTTCGTCAAGGACGAGCGCGGCGCCGTCGTCCTTTCCCGCCTCGAATCCGCCACCCTGCGCGAACTCGCCGACAAGACCGCCGGCGCCTATGCCGACGCCAGCCAGTGGGTCGATCTCTCCGCGCTCATCAAAAGCACCGTCGCCCGCGGGCAGAAAGGCGAGTTTCACGAAAGCTCGCGCTCCCGTCTCATCGAACGCTTTCAGTGGGCGCTTGGTCCCGCTCTCGTCCTCCTCCTCTGGAGCCTCTGGCGCGAATTTCCCGTCCACCCGCGCCCCCGGCGTATCACCCTTGCCAGTACGACAGCCGCCGCCTTCGCGCTTGTCCTTTTCTCCCTGCCCGCGCCCGATGTCCGGGCGCAGCAACCGGAAGCCGGAGACCGGGAACCGGTGGCCGGCAGCCGGAAGGCGGGCGACAAGACTCTCATCACCAATCATCCTGTCACGCCCCCGCCCCCCCCCTCCCCTGCGAAACCCGACTCCGGTCTCCTGCCCCTGACCTCCGGCCTCTCCGCCGATGACGAACACGCTCCCTCCGCCACCGTCGATTCCACCAAAACCTCCGCCGACCTTTCCCGGCTCGTAACCCGCCTTGCCGATCAACCTTCGCTCTCCGCCAAGGATGCCGCCGCGCTCGCCGAAACCACCCTTGCCTGGGGCCAGCCCCTGCACGCCCGGAACAAACCCGTGCCCGGCGGCCCCGTTGACGATGCGCTCGAAGCCGTCCGCCACGCCGAAAAAACCGATCCCCGTGCCGCCGACTGGCAGAAACTTCGCACGGCGCTCGAAGAACTGAAACAGAAACAACAACCTCCCCCGCAAAACCAGCAGCAACAGCAGGGCGACAAACAAAACCAGGACAAAAACAACCAGCAGCAATCGCAGAAAAATCCGTCGGGTGCCGACGGCCAGCAGGGCGATAAAAACGAGGACAGCGACAAACAGGACCAGCCCTCCTCCGGGCAACCCGGCCAATCCGGTGACTCGCCAAAATCCGGTTCGCCGGACGCGTCGTCGGACAAGCAGCCCGATCCCGGCAACCCGTCGCCACCGTCCGCATCTCCCGATCAGCAGCCATCGCCGCCCTCCGGCGACACCGCCGACGACCAGGGCAAGGGGAAAGACAACGACAAACCCCGCGCCGGCCAATCCGCCTTCGGCGACAAAAACGACAACGGCAAGGACAAGCCCGAAGAGAAATCCCCGGCGCAGGAGCCGGCCTCCGCCCGGCCCGATGAGCCCCCCCCCGAACCTGCCTCCGGACAGGCTACGCAACCCTCACCTGCCGACGACAAAAACACGCAGCGCGTCGGCGGCGTTTCCACTGCCGGCTCCGCGCTCGACAAGAACACCGATCCCAACCTTCTCGTCCCCCTGCAACGCCTTGAGCGTCTCAAGGACGCCGATTCTCCGGCGGAGCTTTTCAACCTCATGCAGGACCCGCAACCGCAGCCCGCCAAACCCGGCCGCAACTGGTAACACGCGATGCCGATCATCATGCCACAGCCTCCCTTCTTTCCCTGGCACGGGCTTCCAGCCTGTGTGGCACGGGCGTCCCGCCCGCTTCCGACGGCATGCACAGAGGCATGCCGCTACGTAGGCACAGGCCTCCGTGCCTGTGCTTTCCGTTCCTCTCCCCCTTTCATCATGCGCACCCGAATACCGCTCCGCCTCGCGCTCCTTCCGGTCGTTTTCTTCCTGCTCGCCGCCGCTCCCGCCGCCGTCGCGCAAACCGTGCGCTGGGAACCCTCCTCCGGCACACTCGCCCGCGATCAGGAAACCCGCCTCGACCTCGTTTTCGAAAACTGCGAACCCGACGGCCAGGTCACCCTGCCCGACGTCGACGGACTTGTCTTCTCCGGCTCGCCCGACGTCAGCCGGCAACAGTCTTTCAACTTCAGTTTCGGCGGTGGCTCCCGTAACCGGCAAAACATCTCCAGCACCACGCTCACCTGGACCGTCCGCCCTTCCCGACGTTCCGAGATCCGCATCCCGGCTTTCACGGTGAAAACCGATCGTGGCGACATCGCCGTGCGCCCCGCCACGTTCTCCGTGGGCGAGGCCACCGTCGGCCGCACCGGCGTCACTCTCGAAAACCTTGCCAACGCCCGGTTCACCCTCCCGAAAGAAGCCGTCTGGGCGGGCGAAGTTTTTCCGCTCACCTACACGCTCAATCTCGCCCAACGCTTCGATCCCCGCCTCGGCGCGAGCCACCCCGACTGGGACAGCTCCCCTCTCGTCGTCGAAGACTGGGCCCAGCCACAGGTCACCAACCAGACCATCGACGACCAGACCTTTGCCGTCGCCACCTGGTCCCTCCGCGCCGTCGCCACGCAGACCGGTTCCGTTGCGCTCAACACCGCCAGCCAGCCCGTTTTTCTTGCGACTGCCCGCAACGTTTTCGGCATGCCCGACTACACCCGCTACATCATCAGCACCCAACCCGCCACCCTCACCGTCAAGCCCCTGCCCCAGCCCGCCCCCGCCAACTTCACCGGAGCCGTCGGCTCCTTCACGCTGACCTCGAAAGTCATCCCCGAAAAATGCGCCGTCGGCGAGCCTGTCACCTGGACGCTCGAACTCGCCGGCACCGGCAACTGGCCTTCCGTCACCGCGCTCCCGCCACGCGAGGTCTCCCGCGATTTCCGCGTCGTGCAGCCCCGCGCGCAAAAGACGCCCAGGGAAAACTCCCTCTTCGATGCCACGCTGTCCGAGGACGTCATCCTCATCCCCACCCGGCCCGGCAGCTACACGCTCGGCCCCGTCGAGCTTTCCGTCTTCGATCCGCAAGCGGGCACCTGGAAAACCCTCCGCACCGATCCCGTGACGATCGAGATCACCGGCAGCGCCCCGCAGGGTGGCGCGGCCGTCCCGCCCGCATCCGGCGCCGGCACCACGGCGCAGCCCCCGTCTCCGGATGCCAAGCCTCCCGCGACACCCGACTCCCCGCTCCAGACCCTGAACGCACCGCCGGTCCCTCCGGCGGCCATCCCGCGTGATCCCCTTTCGCCCGCCTCGCCCGCCTTCACGCCCGTTTCGGGCCGCACGCTCACGATCTCGCTCCTCGTCGCCGCGCTCTGGCCCCTGCTTCTCTGGGCCGTCTTCGCCTGGCGCCGCGCCCGCGCCACCGACCCGCTTCGCCCCCGGCGCGAAGCCCGCCAACGCCTCGCCGCGACCCTGAACGCGCTCCGGACCCGGACCGAAAGCCGGAAGACCGGAAAACCGGAAGACCGGAAGCCGGAAGCCGAGTCACCCGACACCCGGCCCACCGATCCTCCAGCCACCGCCCTACTCCTCGCCTGGCAACACGACGCCGCCCGCCTCTGGAACATCCCCCAGGCCGCGCCGCACGCCCGCCATTTCCCCGACGCCGAATGGGCCGCCCTCTGGCAAGAAACCGACCGCGTGCTCTATCGCAGCGAAGCCCACCTTTCGCCCGAGTGGCACGACGCCGCCGAACGCGCCCTCGCCACCACCCGCCTCCCCCGGTTCTCGTTCTGGCGCATTTTCCGCCGCGGCAACCTCGCGCCCTTCCTTCCCATTATCGCCATCGCCACCGCGTTCCACCTCCTCGCCGCCCGGCCCGACGCAAGTGCTGCGGACGTCCCGACCGCCTCCGAAGTGGCACGGGCATCCTTGCCCGTGAGCGTTGCCTCACCGTTCCGGAGTGGCACGGGCTTCCAGCCCGTGAACGTTGCCTCACCGCTCCGACGTGGCGCGGGCGTCCCGCCCGCCCCCGTTGCCCCTCGGGACGCCGGACCCGAAACCGGGGACGCCGCAAAAGACACCGCAACCCACGATCGCCTCGCCTCGCCTCCCCCCCCCCCCGCCCACGCCCCCGCCGCCCCTGCCCACGCCGTCCCCCCCGCCCACGCCGCCTACGCCGCCGCCGACTTCAAGACCGCCGAAACCGCCTGGCGTAGCCAACTCGCCACTACGCCGGCCGACTGGTCTGCGCGTTACAACCTCTCGCTCGCCCTTGCCCAGCAAGACCGCTGGCCCGAAAGCGCCGCGCAAGCCATTGCCGCCTTTGTCCAGCACCCCTGCGACGAGCCAGTCCGCTGGCAACTCCACCTCGCGCTAGCCAAAGCCGGCTACACGCCAGCCGAACTCGTTCCCTTCACGAGCGACAGCCCGCTGGCCAGCCTTGCGGAGCTGCTCCCGTCACCCCACTGGCAATACACCCTCGTTGCGGGCGTCCTGCTGCTCGCGCTCGCCCTTGCGCTTGCCCTTGCGCGCGGCTACCGCCACCTCCGCCGCTGGTCCGCCATTGTTGGCACGAACGCCTTCATCGGAGGCGCGCTAGCCATCGCCGCCGCCGCGCTCTCGCTGCATGTTTACGGAGAACTCGGCGATACCGACGCCGCCGTCGTCTGGCGCGCCACGACGCTCTATTCGGTGCCCACGGAAGTGGATGAAACGCAAAAGACCACGCCTGTCGCCGCCGGCGCGATTGTTGTCATGGGAAAAGACTACCTCGGCTGGAGGCGTGTCCATTTCCCCAACGGCCAGACCGGCTGGCTCCGCTCCGAAAACCTGACGCCACTCTGGCGCTGATGACCCGGAAACGACGGTGTGCCAGACAATCTCCCGGGATTGATCACAACGTGGCACGGGCTTCCCGTCCCCCCCCCCCTCCCCCGCGCTGCCGGTAGCGTGTTACCCCCGGTAGCCGGAGCGCCATGAATCATCAACGGCTACCAACGCTACCAGCACAGATTACATTGCTTGTCCGGCTTCCGTGGATGGAGCAGGGGGCAGAGGGCAAAAAGGGAGAACGGCAGGAAGGGCGCGGAGCATCGGAGACGTCCATTCTGCCATTTGGCCCGTGATTTGATCCTGTGTAGTTTCGCGCCTTGGCCAAGGCCAGTCATGGGCGCCTGTTTCGCGTACCAATCATATGTGATTTCGCAAATTACAGCATTTTTTACTCTGTCGTCTCCAGACTGCCGGGCGGGCGGTTTCAGGTAAAAAAGTGGGACCGTTACGAAAGCCATGTTTCATTCAGTCCTCACGTTTTCGAAGGCATTCGCATCCACATCAACATCCACATCCGCACCCAGTCCCTCCCCCCCCCCCCGTCCGCCATGACACCCTGCTATCACGCATCCCGTTTCCGTCCCCGCGCCTTTACTCTTCTCGAACTGCTGGCCGTCATCGCGATCATCGGCCTGCTGGCTGCGATCCTCATCCCGGTGACCGGCAAAGTCCGGAAAACAGCCCGGCGTTCAGTCTGCGCCTCCAACCTGCGCCAGCTTTTTGTAGGATTCGAACTCTTCGCCAACGACAACCGCGACCAGTGGCCCGAAGCCTACGACGGATTCTGCACATATCCGTATCTCCTCCGCAGCTACATCCCGATCCCGAACAACTCCCGGTGGGGCGGAGATCCGGGCGGGAAAGGCGTCACCATGTGCCCGGCCCTGGTCGCCCGGATCAACTACACCAGCGCGCAGCATTACGGCGTGAACAAACACCTCTATCCCGACGGAACCGGCGCGGTTAAAATCCCGAAATCCACCATCAGCCAGCCCTCCCGGACCATTCTCCTGGGCGACGCCAACTTCAACGGCACCAACACCGAATCCACGATCGCCTCGTGGGTATTGCCCGGCACAACCCGCGGCCCCGCCCCCGCATCGCCCGACCATGCCGACGGCGCCGCCAACCTGCTCTACTGCGACGGACATGTCGCGTATTGGAAAAACTCTTACGAACTCGCCGAAAGCAAATACAGCAACGGTGGGAACGAAGACATCTGGAAAGCCGGCAAATGACAACCACCACAAGGACCGTCACAAACACCACCATGAACATCACCACGAAGAAAGAACCTGCGATGAATCCATCAAACCGATACAAAACCGCATTCGCCGGCCTGGCCGGAATGCTTGCCACTCTCGCCGGTCTCGCCGCGCTGGCCGCCCCCGCGCTCCGCGCCGACACCGACGCCGTCACCAACCGGTATTTCAGGGAAACCTTCGATACGCACACGATCGGCGCGAATCTCTCCAGCGCGCATCTCGCCGCGACCAATGCCTTCAGCGGTTCGGGAGGCGTCAAGGTTTACAACGACTTCGGAGGCTCCGGCACCACGCCCTCGCAAGTGATGTTCGGCGAGGGAGAAGTATTCCTCAACGTCAACCGCGACCTCGTCTCCACGACCAGCGCCTTCACCGGCGGCTACAGCATCATCACGGAAGTGACTTACAAAAACGGATACCAGAGCACGACTGGAAAAAACACGTTCTCCTCGTCGTCCGACATCTCCAGCACCGCCCTGCAAGTGATGCTCCGGATGAGCAGCCCGACGGCGTGGGACGGACTTGTCCTGCGTTTTTATCCGGACGGCGCGGTGCGCCTCTGGTCCTCCTCTGGCAACCCCAACGGCGTCTTTACCTCCATCGGATCGATCACCGGGTTTCCCAATCTGTACGAAAACACGGTGCTGCTGAAAATCGTGGATACCGGGACGGACATCTCCATCTACTACGCGAACAACTCGCTGGCGGGCACATTCGCGAACGTGACTCACGGAGCCGCCAATGCCGGTTATCTGGCCATCGGCCAGGCCGGCCAGTATCAGGGAACCAAGTTCAACAGCATCGAAGTCGCCGCCATTCCCGAAAGCAAGACGGCGGCGCTCCTCGTCGGCGGCATCATGCTCGCGCTTGCCTTCGGAGCCGGATGCCTGCGACGTGGATCCGCCCCTGGCCGCGACTCCTGAAACGAACTCTCACTCCCCCCCCCTCCCGGCAAAACTCATGAACGCGACACGACTCTCGCTGCTGACGCTCTGCGGCCTGGTGGCCGGAACGTTTTTCCCAAAAAACCCGGCCCTCGCCGGAGAGGTTTCCGGGAAACCTGTAGTGTGGTCGCACTACACACCCTGGCACACGCCGCTCAACGCCTCGATTTCCGTTCGCGATTATTACAACTATCCCCTGTTTCGCTCCACCGGCGACGATCAGGCGGACTGGGCGGAAGAATACCGGCGGGCGAAGGCGCAAGGCATCGACGGATTTTTCGTTGATGTCGTATTCAGCAAATCAGGACGCGAGACCGCCTACTCCACGGCGCTCCACCGGATGCTGAAGGCCGCCGAGGGCGGTGATTTCGAGATCGCCCTCTGCCTCGACGTGAAAACCACGGTGGAGCATCAGGTGCGCGAACTCGCCCGGATGCTGTCGCTTTTCGGCGAACACCCCAACTACCCCCGCCACGGCGGCAAGCCCGTGGTGGCAACCTACACATGGGGCGCGTGGACGCCGGACGAGTGGGCCGCCATTCGCGCCGGACTTCTCGCCGCCGGACATGACATCTACCTGATCGCCAACGTCGGCCACTCTTACACGAAACAGGACCGCAAGTGGCTGGACTCTTACGCGCCGCATTTCGACATGGCCTACTGTTTCGGTTTTCGAGGCCTTGATGGCACGCCTCGACGGCAGACGGCGCGCCTCGTCGCCGATGTCGCGCAAAAATACGGCAAGGCTTACATGGCCGGACTTTCCCCCTGCTACTACGGCGCATGGCTGAACGGACGAAACGACTTCTATCAACCGCACAGGGGATTTGACCAGTTGCACGACAGCTTCCTCCTGCTGTCCGAAAAACACATCCGCTGGCTGCACTTCACGACATGGAACGATCATGACGAAACCAGCGTGCTGCCCATGCTCTTCACCCCGGCCAATCCCCTGATAACCCGCGCCTATGGCAACGCATTCAAAGGCATCGCGCCAACATCAATCCGACCCGAAGTGTGCCTCGCATATCATCGCGAGGAAATCCCCGGCACGCTGCTGCGGATCGAGGCGCTCAACCTGCCATCGCTCGCAAAAGGCCCGGCCCGCGTGAGCGGAAAACTGCTCGACCCCCGCGGGAAAACAGCCGCCCTGCTCGAATCCCGAGCGCTGGCCACCGGCGAATTTGCGCGGACGGAATGGCTCGTGCCCACCGCGCCACTCGCGCACCTGCCCGCGCTCACGCCCGAAATCACCGTGAGCAGTCCCGGCTTCTCCCGCACGGCGAAATTGCTCCCGGTCCTGCTGGTCAACGGCTGGCACCAAAACGCGGTGACGATAAAAACGCCGTTCTCCAGACATATCGGATTTCCCGATACACTCGCCGTTCGCACGCGCGCGGACGCGGGCGAAGACAGCCGCGTCGATGCGGAAATCACGTTCGATGCCGGAAACGCCGGGGAAGAAATCGCCAGCGCCACCCTCTTTCGCAACGACCGCCCGCTGGCCGCATTCAACGCCCTCACTCACGACAAAACCCTGCTCAATCTCTACTTCGACGGAGCCGCGGACTGGACGCTGACAATCGCTGAAGGCGAACTTCTGAATGCCGTGCGCAAATTCGCGGAAAAGGATTCGACCGACTTCACCTGGAGCCGGACAGGCGCGACCTCCCGTCATGCGAAAACATGGACGCCAGCCGGCGTCTTGTGCGCCGTCTCGTCCGCGACCCGATTGACGTTCGCCATCGCGGGAAACGAACCGCTGACCCTGGCGGCCCGCGAACTGAACGAGCGCGGCATCATCCGCCGGGGAAACCTGACCATCGACGTATCGCCGGTAGATGTCACCGTGCAAAACCACGCCCCGCTGGCCCGAAAAGCAGGACGTTTCCGCATGTCGATTCTCACTCGCGAGCCGCACCTCTCCGACATGTTTTTTGTGCGCTACGAAACCATCGGTGGACGCGTGGCCCTGTCCGGTATTGTCTATCCCTTTGCGCCAAAACCCCGGCACCCGCCGGCCAACCTCGTGCAAACCTCGATCAACCTGGAAACAACATCCGGAGCCACCGGCATGCCCGGCGAAAACGAATATCTCACTCCCCGCGAAAAAATCCCTCTCGCCACTCCCTCTGTCATCAAAACCAGGATACCAGCGGAATCCGTTCGCGCGGGCCGCTGGACGTTTGACGGCACCGGACGCGACTCTCTCGGTGACATGCCGGTGTCCATCGCCCCGGACCTGTTTGCGCCCGCGGATGATGGAGACGGCATGGTGCTTCGTCTGGACGGGAAAAATCCGATCAAGATGCGCCTCCGCACGTGGCCTATTGGCAATGCGACGGTCGATTTTCGTCTCAACCCGGAGCCTGGCGCCACGGCGCGGCAATCGGTTATCGGGCGGACGGGGTGGAGCGATGCGATCAACATCAACCTGTTGCCGGACGGTCGCGTCGAGATCGTGCGTGACGGCAACGAAACCGTACCTGTTGAAAAACTCGTCAGCCAGACCCCGCTACCCTTCGGACAATGGAGCCGCCTGCGTATCACCAACGACAGCACATGTATCCGCATTTATATTAACAACCGGCTCGACGCCGAGACCCTCATTCGCCCGGCCCGCAGTTACGGCAATTCGACCTGGTTTGTCGGCGGCGGTTACAAGGGCTACGCCAACTATCGCGGCAAGATCGACGACCTGACAGTTTGCGGCGCAGCCTTCGCTCCCGGCGCCCCCGATTTCCCGGGCGAGAACGGCATCCGGTAACTGATGTTACACGTGAAGTGCGCCCCTGCGAATCGGCTCAGGTTTTCCCCGACTCGCTTAACACCGGCAACCTCACCGCATTGAAGAAACACTCGGACCCCCTGCCGGGGGG
>JAISAX010000543.1 GCA_031266495.1 Opitutaceae bacterium | reverse complement strand
GGAGGCCACGGTGGTTCGGATTTCGGCAAGGTGCGTTTCCGGGATCGTCTTGTCTGTATGGATACGAATGCCGGCGATTTGTCCGCTGAAACCTTGCGGAAGGATTTTTATGGGCTGGTCGATGGCTTGCGGCGGAGCTTCCATGGTTTTGGCGTCGCTGAATTTGCCGTCGATGTAGAGTTCGACGAGGCCGTCGTCGTGTTTGTTGAACGCGATGTGGTGCCAGGCGTTTTTGCTGACGGCGTTTTTCGCGGGGAGCATGAAGGTGGTGGTCTGGGTGGTCCAGAGGGTGAGCCAGGGGCGTCCGTCGGCGATGATGGCGAGTTGCCAGCAGTTTTGGCGTCCGCGGTTGAGGAGGAGCGTGTTGGGGTTTTTGTGTTCGGTGACGTAGATCCAGGCTTCCACCGCAAAGGGCGCGCCGGCTTTGCCGAATGCGGGTGTGGTGAGTTCGGCGTGGGCGTCTTTGTCCGCGGAAGTGGATACAAGGGCGGGGCCGTGCGGTGAGTCCGCCGTGGTGAGTCCGTTGAGCTTGATCGCAACAGGGGTGTCGTCGATTGCGACGGTTGGCGTCGCTGGCGTTGCGGGCGTCGCGGGAGCGGCGGTCGCGGCCAGCGGAGCGACAAGGAGAACTGCGGTGGCGGTAGCGGTGGCGAGGATGAGATGGTGGATGGTCATGATTGTGGGGGAATGATGGTGGGTGAATGAGAGGGGGGGGGGGGAAGGACGGGACGGGACGTTCGCGGGAGAATGCGGGAGAATGCGGAGGAACGCGGGGAGGCAACGCTCACGGGCTGGAAGCCCGTGCCATGTCGGAGCGGAGAGGCAACGCGCACGGGCAAGGATGCCCGTGCCACGTCGGAAGCGGGCGGGACGCCCGCGCTACTTTTTAACGACGGGGACGGCGGAGCGCGGCAAGGACGAGTCCGGCGGCGGCGAGGAGCGCGGCGAGGTGGGCGGGTTCGGGCACTGCCGTCGATGCAAAGCTGAGTTGGTAATCGGTGCCGACCTGGGTGAGTTGGGCGATGTAGTTCTCCGCGTCATACCCGGTGATGCTGGCGAAGACGAAGCCGGTTGTGCTCACGTTCCGGAAGATCGTGTAGGTGACGCCGTAATCAATGCCGGCGTCGGTGCCGCCGACCGCGGTGAGGTCGAGGGTGGCGCTGCCGCTGCCGGAGAGCCAGTCGCCAGTGGTGGCGAACGCGATTTTGTCGGAGGCGGCGTCTGTCGCGCCGAGGTCGAACTTGAGTGAGGAGTTGGCGGCGAAGGTGAGTTTTCCGTCGCCGGAGAGTCCGAAGGTGAGGGTGCCGGCCGTACTGCTGTAGGTGCCGGATGCCGAGAGTATTGTGCCGGGAGTGAGGTTGCCCGAGATCTGGATGTTGCCGTTTTCGGCGAGGGTAATGGCACCGGTGCCGGCGAGGCCGGAATTGGCGGCAATGGTGACGCCGGTGGCGGAATCAACCGTGGCGTTTATTTCCAGCCAGCCGCCGTTCAGGTCGTTGGCGGAAATGAGGCCGTTGACCGAAAGCGTGCCTGTGCCAGTGACGCGAGAACGGGTGTTGGTATTGCTGGCTGGTTTGATGGCGGTGAGGCTGGCGACCGTCAGATTCTGGCCGTTGAGGTCGAGGGTCGGGTTGAAACCGTTGCTTGTGGCGCTGAAGCCGAGCTGGACGGTGGAGGGCAGCGCGGCGGACGAGGCAAACTTGAGGATGCCGTGGTTGATGGTGACGCCGGTGAAGTTGTTGTCGGTGCCGCCGACTGTCCATGTTCCGGCGTCGGTTTTGGCAAGGGTGCGCTGGGCCGGGGTGCTTGTATCATCAAACTGGATATTTCCGCTGATGGAGTTGGTGCCGGCCCCGCGGAGTTGCAGGATGATGCTGGTCGGCGTGGCCGCGCCGGTCGTGGAGAGGGTGATGTTGCCGGTGATCGCAAGGCCGCCGTTGCCAGCGCCGAGGCTGGAATTCAAACCGCCGCCCACGTTGTCGTAAACGAGGTTGAGGTTGTTTTCGATGCGTTTGGTCGCGTTGTTGGCGGCGCTGTTGACCCAGTTTCCGCCGCTTGTGGTTCGGCGGATCGTCAGGTCGCTGCCGGTGAGGGTAAGCGGACCGGTGTTGTTGAAGAGCAGCGAGGCCACGGACCACTCTGCGTTGACGGTCGAGATTCCCGTGGCCGTGGCATCGAAGATGATGTCAGCCGTGCCGTCGTTGGCGGGAATGGCGTCGGTCCAGTTGCCGGAGTTTGACCAGTTGGTGTCACTTGCCCCGGATGCGCCGGTCCATGTCTGGGCGGACGCGGGGACAGGCATGGTTGCGGGAGCAAGCATGACGGTAAATGCGGCCAGCAGGCGGGTGGCAGGCAGGCGGCGGGCGGCGGGATGGACGTATTTGTGTATGTTCATATTCGGTGTATTCATCGGATTCGGGAGGCTCGGGTTGACGGAAAACGACAGGGTTTCTCCTGAAACAGAAAACAGATTGAAGCCTTGTCGAAAGAGGGGTGGTCGGGTGGTGGTGTGTGTGTGGGGGGGGGGGGGGGGAAGGGGAGGGGAGGGAATCAGGTAGTGACGGCGGCGCAGGAGAGGCGCTCGACAAGTTTGGTGGCGATGACCAGGTGGCGGACCGGCGCCGCGGGATTGGCAATGCGCCAGCCAAGGAGTTCGATGGCGGCCTGCCCCATTTCTTCCCCGCAAAGGGAGAGGCTGGTCATGGGCGGCATGGAACGTTCGCAGGCGACCTGGTTCATGAAGCCGATTACGCCGAGATCTTGCGGGACGCGGATGCCTTGTTTTTGCGCTTCGGAAATCAGCGTGATCCCGTAGATGTCCGTCGCGCAAATGACGGCGGTGGGCCGGGTGTCGCCCATATCAGCCCAGGCTTTGAGCGCGCGGCGCACCGAGACCTCCATCGGCTCGACGCCACAATCGACATAGAGCGCCTGCACCGAGCCGGGATGAAGCGGAACGTCGAGTTGCGGGGCGTGCGCGATGAATGCGTTCATGCGCTCGTGATGGTGCTGGCTGCGCGGAATGCGCGTATCCTGTATATTGAAAAATCCGATACGCGTGTGTCCCAGGTCGCGCAGATAGGTGAGGGCGCGATGAACGCCACCTTCGTTGTCGCACATCACGGAGCAGAATTCGCGTCCGGGCGAGTGCTGCATGAGGGTCACGAGCGGCACGCGTTTTTGCAGGCGGAGCAGCCATTGCAAACTGCCTGTGGCTAATCCGCCGCCTTTGACAACAAGACCACGCACGAGGTTTTCCTCGACCATGAGAGGGAGCTTGCCGAGCACGATGTCATCCTTGCAGGAGGCAAACATGAGGTGCTGCTTGCGGCTGTTGAGCGCGGATTCGGCGCCGATCAGGAAGCGGTGTTGAAACTCGTCCGCCGTCATCTGATGGCTGCTGTTGTCGGAAAGGAATCCGACCATGCCGCCGGCTTCGGCAACGCGGCGGACGCGGGTGGGCTTGTAGCCGATTTCGGCGATGGCCGCCTGCACCTTGTCGAGGAGTTCGGGCGAAACGTCCGCCGACCCGTTGACCACGCGGCTGACCGTCGAAATCGACACCCCGCAGCGACCGGCGACGTCGGCCAGTGACGCCTTGCTTTGAGAGGGAAGGGCAAGCTTTTCGCGGACTGTGCTCATGGGATTACTGAAGAATAGATGATAATTTTCAGGATAAATCAAAGAAAATTTTCAGGTAAAATGTGAAATTTTCCAGAAAACAGAAATGTTCTTCAAACGACATCCGCGTAACGTGTGTTGTGTAAAAATTCCGGAAATTCCGGAATCCTGTCCTGCTGACACCATTTTGAATTCCCCCCCCCCCCCGCGTCTTTTTCGTTTCGCGATTTGCCAATCCGGGCGAAACCGGATCGTATTCCCTGTCATGAAAACCGGACTCCTTGCCGTTATCGCCCTGGCCCTGCTTTCCCTCTGCGCCGTATCCCGCGCAGCCGAAGCTGCCTGGCTCACCGATTACCAGGCCGCCGTCAAACAGGCGACCTCCGAAAAGAAAGCCCTGCTGCTCGATTTCACCGGCTCCGACTGGTGCGGCTGGTGCGTGCGACTCGACAAGGAAGTCTTTTCCCAAAAAGCCTTTGGCGAATACGCCGCCAAAAACCTCGTGCTCGTAAAGCTCGATTTCCCGGACAAAAAACCGCAGAGCGCCACTGAAAAGAAACAGAACGAAGCGCTGGCCAAAAAATATGGCATCGAAGGTTTTCCGACGATCGTCGTGCTCGATGCCCGCGAGAAAAAACTCGGCGAACTCGGCTACCAGGCCGGCGGCGCCGAGAAATGGGTCGCCTCGCTCGACAAGGTCGTGAAGCAGGCGGCGAACTGAAGTTTTATCGCAACGACAAACGCGGGCCGTCGCCGCCAGAGCATGGCGTGGGCGTTCCGCCCGCTCCGGAGAGTGGCACGGCCATCCTGGCCGTGGACGGATCGGCAGCAAAACGCCGCCGGTTTGTCTCCGGTTCCTATGCGGAGAGGCAACGCACACGGGCAGGGATGCCCGTGCCACGGGCGGAATTATTCCCGCACCTGCCCGTCGCCGGTGAGCAGGTACTTGTAGCTGCACAGTTCGGGCAGGCCCATCGGGCCGCGCGCGTGCAGACGGTCGGTCGAGATGCCGATCTCGGCGCCGAAACCGAACTCGAAACCGTCCGTAAATCGCGTGCTTGCGTTCCAGTAAACCGTGGCGCTGTCCACCCCGGCGAGGAAGCGCCGGGCGGCCACCTCGTCGGTCGTGAGAATCGCGTCGCTGTGCGCGGAGCTGTCGCGGTTGATCGTGGCGATGGCCTCCTCCAGCGAATCGACCACGCGCACGGCCATGATCAGGTCCATGAACTCCGCCGTGTAGTCCTCCGGAGCGGCCAGGGTGTGCGCGAGGCCGGCGCGGGCGAGGATCGTGGCGGCCCGTTCGTCCGCGCGCAGTTGCACGCCGCGGGCGAGGAGCGCGGCGGCGAGCCGCGGCAGGTGGTCGCCGGCGGTGTCGGCATGGACGAGGAGTTGTTCGGCGGCGTTGCACACGCCGGGGCGCTGCGTCTTGGCGTTGACGAGGATTTTTTCCGCCTGCGCGAGGTCGGCGGATTTGTCCACGTAGATAAAGCACACGCCGGTGTAGTGCTTGATGACCGGGATCGTGCTGTTTTCGGCCACGAAGCGGATGAGCGATTCGCCGCCGCGCGGGATGATGCAGTGGACCAGCGTGTCGAGCTTGAGGAGCGTGTTGAGCGCGGCGCGGTCGGTCGTCGGCACGAGTTGCACGGCACCGGCGGGGAGCCCGGCTGCTGCCAGCGCCTGGTGAAGCAGGACGGCGAAGGCAGTGTTGGTCTGGAAAATCTCCTTGCCGCCGCGCAGGATGGAGGCGTTGCCCGATTTGAGGCAGAGGATGGCGCAATCGATGGTGACGTTGGGGCGCGCCTCGTAGATGATGCCGATCACGCCGATAGGCACGCGGACCTTGCGGATGCGGAGGCCGTTGGGACGCGTGCGGTCGTCGAGCACTTCACCCACGGGATCGGGCAGCGCGGCGACCTGGCGGACGGATTCGGCAAGGTGTTCGAGCCGGGCGGGCGTGAGGGTGAGCCGGTCGATCTGCGCCCTGGCCAAGCCGTGACGCCCGGCGGCGGCGAGGTCTTTCGCATTGGCTGCGAACAGGGACTCGGCCGACGCGGGGAGTGCGAGGAGCCGGGCGAGTTCGAGGAGGGCGGCGTTTTTCTGCTCCGTCGGCACGGTCGCCAGCACGAGCGAGGCCGCGCGGGCGTGGCGGGCAAGATCGGTGACGAGCGTGGCGAGGTCGGCAAGGTCGGCAGGGTCGGCGGATGACATGGCGCAATGATCGGGAAGAGGATTGCCCATTCGGCGGGTTCTCCGCAACGGAGTTTTCGCAGACCCGTCAGCGTCCCCCGCCCCGCTGCCGGACCGCCTCGAAGAGCGTGATGATGGTCGCCATCGCCACGTTGAGCGAATCCGCCTGGCCGGCCATGGGAATGCGCACGCGCTCCTCGGCCTCGGCCAGCCAGTAGTCGCTGAGTCCGTACTGTTCGCTGCCCATCACAATCGCGAGCGGACCGCGCAGGTCGGCCCCGGTATGGAGGACCGTCGCCGAGGGCGTGGTCGCCACGGCGCGGATGCCGCGCGCGCGCAGCCATTCGCGCACCGGACGGCTCTCGGTCACAATCACGGGCACGGAGAACAGCACGCCGGTCGAGGCGCGCACGACGTTGGGATTAAAAAGGTCTGTCACCGGGTCGCACACGATGAGCGCATCCACCCCGGCCGCATCGGCGCTGCGCAGGATCGTGCCGAGATTGCCCGGCTTCTCGATGGCCTCGACCACCAGCAGGAACGGCACGCGTTCCGGAACGCCCCCCCCTCCCCCCCCCCCTGCTGCTGTTGCCGCTGCCGCTGCGCCGGTTGCATTGGTAGCTCCCGACGTGTTTGAGATCGATGTCCGCGCTGCTTTCAGCCAGGTGGCGAGGTCGTCCAGCGAATGCCGCCACTGCGGGGCCACGGCGAGCAGGCCATCGGGACGCTCGCGGTAGGCCACCTTGGCGAAGGCCTCGCGCGAGAGTTCGATGGCCGTCGCGCCCGCCGCCTGCGCCTGCGCGATGAGCGCGGGTTCGTTTTCGCCGAGAAACCAGCCGGGAGAAAAATACAGTTCGTTGAGTCGCACATTTTTTTCCAGCGCCCGGCGGATCTGCCGGTAACCCTCCACGAGAAACACCCCCGCTTCGTCACGCGGACGTCGGTCCCGCAGCTTCACAAGCTGCTTGATGCGGGGATTCTTGAGGCTGGTGATTTTTTCGACAGGCATGGCATCAAAAGGCCGGCCACCCAACATCCCGGGCCACCGGGCGGCAACCGAAGAATGGTCGTGAATGATCATGAATGCTTGTCAGTCCATTTGCCGCTTGAATCCGCGGCATCCGCCGTATGCGTTTTACCCTGAAACGTCGCGACTGCCGTCGATTTCTCATTTCGCTTGACGGACAGACGATTAAAACAACGCCAGCCAATGTATTTGAAACCAGTTGCTTGCGATATCCGGCCAAGATCCCTTTATCTTGGCCTCAGTGATGTTACACGGACCCGTTTTTGTAGGGGCGCACTTCACGTGCGCCCGCCATATGA
>JAISAX010000519.1 GCA_031266495.1 Opitutaceae bacterium | reverse complement strand
CTCCTCCCCCTGATGATTCCCATGACTCAAGCCGTCTTCTGCTGTTTTCCGGCGCGTGCCGCCCGCAAGTCCGCTTTCCGGAAAAGGTCATTGGCCTGGCTGGCGGTGACGCTGACGCTGTCGCCTGTTGCGTCCATTCTTTTGCCAGCGGTTCGCGCCGGCCTTGTTCCGGTCGGGACGGAAACCTTTTTTGTCACGCCTGGACAGTCCTCCACATTGCGCTGGAAAATTGACGAACGGGGCATCTCCGCCACCGGGGCATTTACGCTGACCAACTATCACGGCGAGCCGACCGGCATATCAGGGCTTCCGGAAACGCTTTTGGTACAAAATGACCAGGCCGAACTGACCCTGACCCTTCCCCAAGGCTATTTCGAAATCCATGTGCCGCTTGCGTCCACCCCTGATGCTCCGCGGCAGACATTTGGCGTGCTGTCGCTTCCCGCGTTCGACCGCGCTCAACTCGACCCCTATTTCTGCGTCGATTCCGCCCTCTCCTGGCTCGAACGCTCCGGCGACCAGCGCCGTAGTCTCATCCGCATGATGCGCCGCTCCGGCATCGCCCTCTCCCGCGAGCGTTTTTCCTGGCAGCGCCTCAGTCCCGCTCACGGAACATGGCACTGGGGCGGGAATCCGAATCTCCAATACGACCGCCTTCGCTCGATCTACGCGGAGGAAAACATGCCCATCCTCGAATGTTTCCACGACTCTCCCAAATGGATGAACACCAACGGCAGCTATCCGGCCGACCTGCTCACCGCCACCGGTGACCTCATCGCCATTCACAACCGCTGGGGCCGCGCCTGGGGCGCGCTCGAACTCTGGAACGAAACCGATGCCGCCCCCTTTTCCAAAAACCGCGCCATGGAGCAATACGCGGCCTTCGTGCACGCCACCGCCGCCGCCTTCGGCGGTGCCGGGATCCGCACGCCGATCGTCGGGGCCGCGTATTCGGGATACAAGGACGCCGTCATCAACAACGCCCTTCGCAACGACCTCCTCTCCAGCATCGACGCGCTCAGCTATCACACCTACGCCAGGCCGGACGCCTTCGAGTCCCACGCTCGCAAATACCGCGACGCGCTCAAGCGCAGCTCCCGCCCCGCCATCCCGCTCTGGATCACGGAATCCGGCAGCCCCTGGACCACGGGCACGGATCGTCCCTCCGTGGCCGAGGACCTCGTCAGCGCCCTCAACATCACGGGGAAAGTTTCCGAGGGCCGTGCCGTGGGCATCGCCCGCATGTTTCCTTTCGTCACCGCGTATTACCCCGAACGAAACAAAAACTTCGGCATGGTCGGCAAGGAAGGCACGCCCCTGCGCTCCTTCGCAGCCTACGCCGTCGCCATCAGCCTCCTCGCCAACCACGACTACGTGGGCGACCTCCGTTTCCCGAAAAACGCCGGCGTTCAACTCGCCCGCGTCTTTCGCTCCCCCGCCACGCCTGGCCAGGCCCTTGCCGTCATCCTTGCCGACGAACCCCGCCCCGGCGCCACCGTCCCCTTCGATCTCCCCGCCGCCGACATTCGCGGCATCGACGGACGCCGCCTCGCCCGTCCCGCCCCGGACACCCTTCCGCTCGATGACGGCCTCGCCTACATCCGGCTCGATCAAACCGCGCTCGAACGCTCCGGACGTATCGATATCGGAACTACGGCAATGGCCCTCTACCGCGAAGCCCGCCAGCCTGACACCGGACGCGATCCCTCCTCTCCCGTCATCCTCCAGTTCGTTCCCGAAGCCCGGCATGTCCTGTTCGGCGCTGAAATCAACACCATCAACCACGGCAACCTCCAGGACTTTCCTCTCCGTATCCGCGCCGTGAACCTCGATCCCCGCCAAGCCCGCACCCTCACACTCAACGCCACGGTCGCACCCCTCAGGCACAACGGGACCGACCCCGCCGCGGCCACTCCGCTCGCCCCGCCGCAAACCCTCGCCATCTCTCCTCGTACCGGGAAAACAATTACCATTCCCGCCGACCTCCGCTCCGCCTTTCGCGACACCGAAACGATCACCATCCGCGTCACCGCCCGGACAACCGGCCAAATCGCCGGTCAGCCCGCTCCCGCCAGAATCCGCGACCTCTCCATCGACTTCATGGCCGAACGCTCTCTCGACGAACTCCTCGCCGCCTGCGGGAAAAAACTTCCGCTCGACATCACCGACGCCGGCAAATGGAACACCGCCCACATCAACAAACGCGCCGGCGGACGCATCACCGTCACCGCGCAAAAACGCGATCATGTCACCCTCGACATCGCCTTCGACAAGGACGGCGGCGAAGACAGCTACTGGGCCTACCCCCGCTTCCCCGTTCCCCGCGACGCCGATCTGCGCGGAGCCGTGGGCATGATCGTGCGTGCCCGCGCCTCGCATCCCGGCTCCGCCCGCGCCTTTGTCTGGAAACGCGGCGGCACCGGCTACTTCACCTCCTCGCCCTGGATGCCCACCGATGGCGAATGGCACGCCGTGCTGATCCCCTTTGCCAAACTCCGCCACGAATGGAGCACCCCGCCCGATACGGACCCCAACCTGATCGACCACCTCGACCGCGTTGGCGAAATTTCCATCGGGGTAAACACGTTCCAGCGCGTCAACAGGATCGATGTCAGCGACGTCATCATCGTCTGGCCGATGAAACAGGAATCCATCGTTCCACTACACCAGAACTTCACCCGAAAATCCCATGAAAACACCCTCCTCTCCCCCTCATGACCGCCGCCCCGCGACGCGAGGCTTCACGCTCATCGAGCTGCTCACGGTCATCGCCATCATCGGCATCCTCGCCGCGATCATCATCCCCACGGTCGGCAAGGTCCGCCAGACCGCCAAACGCGCCACCTGCGCGAGCAACCAGCGCCAGCTCCTCACCGCGGCCACCCTCTACGCCAACGACAACAAGGGGAAATTCCCGCGTCCATACGACATCGCAGGAGGAATCGTAAATCATGCCACGGCCAGGGGCATCATTCAGCTTCTTGATCCTTACGTCAGAGGACAGGAGGTGGTGTTTTCCAAAGAACCTTATGCCGGTGCTGAACGGCACATCTATTACTGTTCCGATGCCGCCCGCAGCCGCACAGACAGCGGCAACAATGCCAACATTTATGAATACCAGTTCACGCGCACCGATGGTGAGCCATTTCTGAATACCGGTTACTTCTGGCTCAACGGAACGGGCAATGGCGGAAGCTGGAAACCGGAAGACCAGACCCTGACCAACGGTAGCTCCCGCCGCATTTTTGTAGTCTGCCACACCGCCAACGCCACCTGGCAGAATCACGACCGGAACATCAACATGGCCTACGCGGACGGACATGTGCAGAGCTTCAAAAACAAGTCTTTCCAACAAGGCAGTATCGAG
>JAISAX010000548.1 GCA_031266495.1 Opitutaceae bacterium | reverse complement strand
CCCCCCGGCCACGCCGCCGCGGCGGTGTCCGTCAGCTCCGCATGCAGCGTGTCGCCGAACGCGAGCGGGGCGACGACCGAGACGAGATCATGAAACCCGTCCGGACGCCGTCCGGTGATGGCGAGAAACAGGTTGATCTTGGCCGGGCTGAAGACGGTGGTGCGCACGGACGGCATGCAACGGACTTCGCACGGGCGGAGCCAGCCCGGTTTGCGGCACGCGCCCTGGACATCGGCGAATCAGCCGTTTGAACCGCTAAAGAACGCTAAACGACGCTAAGAAATGAAGCCATCGAGTGTTCATTTCAGGTTTCCGTGGGCTGTTTTTTTAGCGTCGTTTAGCGTTCTTTAGCGGTTCTCCCCATTGCGGTTTTCGGGATTATGGGCCGCAGCCCGAGCGTAACCTTGCCAGAACCCGCCATTAACGGATATGAATGCGCCAACCGATGAATCCCTCCGGCTTTGTTTCCCTCATGCCGATTTTCGTGGGCGTCCTGCTGTCGCTGGCTGGCGCTTGCGTGGCGTTCCCCGCCTCTGCCGCGGAGGCAGGGGCGGCTGTCACCGCGAGCGGACGACGCAAGACGTTGACGCCTTCACCGGAAGCGCCGGCGGTGGTCGGGCTGCGCATGCGTTCGGGCGAGAGCGAGAGCCATGCCGTCACGCGGCTTTTCGCGGACGGATTCCTGGCTCTTCCGCCAGCGCGCCTGCCTGCCTGCGAGGCGACTGGCGCGACAGAACCTGACCCGGCGTCCGCCGGGCGTTTTGTGCCGTGGGGAAGTCTTGATTTGCCGTGGCTGCTCGCGGAGGGTCCGCCGCTCAAGCCCGGCCGCGCCATCTCGGTTTACGGGGGCGAGAAACTCGTGCGCCGCGCCGTCTGGCTGCAGGTGCGCCGTGACGACTATGTTTCCGCTACGGATACCGCCCTTCGTATCGAGCTGCGTCGCACGACCGGCGGCGCGGGCGAGGTGCCGGTGGAGCTGGAGTGCATCTTTCTGCATGCGGAAGGCGCGACGTTCAAGGTGGCCGTCCGGCGTGTCGAATTGCTGGCGTTGCCACTCGGCACGTCCGTCGCCGTGTGGTGCGCGCCGAAAACGCCGCTGCTGGACCGCCGCCTGGTCATCCCGCCCGCCTCGCGCGCCGGCAAGCGGCCCCTGCATTGGGTGGTGCGCGTCCGCAGCCACCGCGAAGCCATCGCGACGGCCGGGTCCGACACCGCGATCGTCACCTGGGTGGAAAATGCCCACCTGCCCGATCCGCGTTCCCCCTTCGGCGGCACATGGAAAAACTACGGCCAGTGATTTATGAACCGCCTCGTTCCCGTCATCGTTCTCCTGCTCGGATGCCTCGCTCCGGCCGCTCCCGGAGCCGGGTCGGCCTCCACCATGCGGGCCGGCGGCGGAGCGGCTTCGCCTGACAACGAAGCTCGCGCCCGTATCGATTTTCTCCGTACCGAAATCGCCCGCCACGATGTTCTCTATTACCGGAAGGCCGCGCCGGAAATCAGCGACGAGGCCTACGACCGCCTCAAGCGCGAACTGGCCGCGCTCGAACGCCGGTTCCCCGATGCGTCCGCCGCGGCGGACGGCGGGACGCCGCCCGGCGAAACCGTGGGGGATGATCGCTCGCCGGAGGCGGGGTTTGCCCCGTGGCGACACCGCGAGCCGATGCCGAGTCTGGAAAAGGCTTACGATGAAGCCGCGCTGCGGCGCTTTTTCGGGCGCGTTGCCAGCGTTGCCAGCGTTGCCGACGTTGCCGACGTTACCGACGTTGCCGGTGTCGCCGGTGTGGCCGGTGTGGCCGGCGAGCGTGCGCTTGCCTGCACGGTCGAGCCCAAAATCGACGGCGTCGCGATCAGCCTCGTTTATGAAGGAGGGAAACTCGTCCGCGCCGCCACGCGCGGCAACGGCCTGGTCGGCGACGACGTCACCGCCAACGTCCTTGCCATCCCGGGCATCCCGCACGAACTCCGTGTCGGTCGCGATGCCGCCGTCGGCGAAGCGCCGCCCGCCCTGGTCGAGGTGCGAGGGGAGCTCTGCATCACGCCCGGTGATTTTGCCGAGCTCAACCGGCAACGTGCCGCCGCCGGTCTCCCGCCGCATGCCAGCCCGCGCAACCTCGCCGCCGGCTCGATCAAGCTCCGCGATCCCGCCGACGTGGCCCGCCGGCGGCTGACGCTCGTGTGCTACGGCATCGGCGCGCTGGAACCGGCGTCCGCGATGGAGCCGGCGCCGGAGCCGGTGCCGGCAGTCGCATCGCAGTCGGCGCTTCTCGCCCGGCTGGGGGCCTGGGGGTTGCCGGCGATCGGCCACTGGCAACGTGCGCGCACCCCGGACGAGGCGCTTGCCGCCGTGCGCCGCCTGGGCGAAGCCCGGGCCCGCGGCGAGCTCCCCTGGCCGACCGACGGGGTAGTGGTCAAGGTGGATTCATTCCCTGTCCGGACTCTCCTCGGAGCGACCGGTTTCGCTCCACGCTGGGCCGTCGCCTGCAAGTTCGCCGCCAACCACCGTGCCGGGACCCGGCTCCGCGCCATCACGCTGCAAATCGGCCGCACCGGCGTGCTCACGCCCGTGGCGGAGCTGGAGCCGGTTACGATTGGCGGCGCGACCCTCGCCCGGGCCACGCTGCACAATGCCGGCGAAATCGCCCGCCTCGACCTGCGCGTCGGCGACACCGTCATCCTCGAACGCGCGGGCGACGTGATCCCGCGCATCGTCGGGATCGTTCCCGAGGCACGTCCGGCGGATGCGGTTCCGTATGTGTTTCCGGATACATGTCCGTTTTCCGGAGACGGGCTTCGGAGGGTGGCCGGCGAGGCCGCCTGGCGCTGTCCGTCGCCGGCCTGTCCGGGGCGCCTCCGGCAGCGGATCGCCTGGTTCGCGAGCAAACCCTGCATGGACATCCCCGGCCTCGGCGCGGCGCGTATCGACAGGCTGGTGACATCGGGCCTGGTGAAATCGCCCGCCGATCTGTACCGGCTGACGGCCGCCGATTCCGGTTCCGGCAAAAGCGCGGAGAAATTGCTTGCGGCGATTGCCGCCAGCAAACGGCGTCCGCTCGACCGCCTTGTGCTGGCGCTTTCGATCCCGCAAGTCGGCCCCGCGGCCGCCCGCGCGCTCGCACGGCGTTTTGATACGCTGGCCGCGCTGATGGCGGCCGCCCCCGGCGCTCTCGCCGCCACGCCCGGGCTTGGAGAACCGGCCGCCGTGGCGATCCGCGCCTGGTTCGACGATCCGGAGAACCGGAGGTGGGTGGATGAGCTGAGGCAGGCCGGAGTAAATCCCTGACGGGGGCTTCCGGAAATCGAACGGGAAAAAAATGCAAGAAACCGCAAAATTCAGGTCTTTACCTGACTATCGCGCCTCACGGAAATCAGGTAAAACAAAGGCTTTTATTACAAAACCGCGCCACATGACGACCGATTGCCACGCCCGATCTGCTCCGCACCATGCAGGGGGACCGTGCGCGGAAAAAGTCGCGCTCAAGCGTTCCCTCCCCCCCCCCCCGCGGTCGTCCGTGCGTGGCCACACGCCGGCCTCTGTGCATGTGGTGACGGCCCGGTTATCCGGCAGGCCCCCCTGGCGCCTCGCGAAAAAACCCCGGACTCCCGTCCTGCCCCGGCGGGGCATCTCCGCTCTTCGGCGGACTCCCGACGTCTTCCGGCGGAGTGTTTCCACTCTTCGGCGGGGCTCCGCCATTCTCCGCGGGGAATCCGTCCCGCATCGGCGGATATCCGCCATTCTCTGCGGGGAATCCGTCCCGCGTCGGCGGATATCCGCCGCATCTTGCCGGATGCCCCGCACGTTCCGGCGGATATCCGCCGCACTCCGGATACATCCCGCCACGCGTCGGCGGATATCCGCCGACGGCCGGCGGGCCCCCGCCATCCGTTGCCGGGCATCCGCCGGACCTTCGCGGCCCTCCGCCCTCCGCCCACGGCCCGCCGCCCGCGCCACTCCCGATTCCCGACCCGACAGTTGATTCCCGCATCCCGAAAAAATCCGTCATGAACCACCACGACTACATACCCGGAGGGGACGCCCCCTTCCACGATTTCCAGGAGACGCTGATCGCGTACCTGCCCGCGCACCTCGCGGCCTGGGGCCTGACCACGGTGCAGATCGCCGGGCTGGTCGCCAAACAGGTCATCTGGCGCGAGGCGCACGCGATGGCGATCAACCCCGCGACACGCACCTCCGCCGCCATCCAGGTGAAAAACACGGCGCGCATCGCCCTGGAGACCGAGATCCGCCTCGTCACCGGCGCGTACCTGGCGCGCAACCCCCTCGTCACCGACAAGGACCGCATCAACATGGGCCTCACCGTGCGCAAGACCACGCGCCCGCCCGCGCCCGTGCCCGTGAAACGGCCCGGGGTGAAAATCACGCTCATATCGCCCGGGCGCGTGATCGTCGCCTTTTTCGATGCGGACAACATCCACCGGGCCAAGCCCGGCCAGGTGCACGGAGCAGAGGTCGAATCGACGATCCGCGACACCGCGCCGACGACGGACGCCGATTTCACCCGATCGGCCTTCTGCACGCGCAGCCCCTTCACCTTCGACTTCGACATCAGCCAGCGCGGCAAGACGCTCTGGCTGCGCCTGCGCTGGGAAAATACCCGCGGCGAAAAAGGCCCGTGGACGGACATTTTCCAGGTCATCATCCCGTAACGGACTTTCAGGTATGCCAGCC
>JAISAX010000478.1 GCA_031266495.1 Opitutaceae bacterium | reverse complement strand
GGGGTCATGGCGGGAGACGGGTTCAGTGGTGGTGTTTTCTCAATGGTTGTTGTTTTTGCTCGGGACGGAGCCGGGATGCAGTTTTCCGTAAAGGGCGGGATTCTTGTCGCGGGCTATGCCTTGCCCCCATTCGAGGAAGGTGGTCCGGCCTGTGCCGTTGTTGTCATTTACGACCAGGGCGATGCGCAGGGGTTTTGACATCATAGTGTCGTGGACCAGCGGATAGAGTTCGGTCCAGTCAAGCCGGATGTGGTAACGGGTTTGCCCGTTGCCCCGTGTGATGTGGGTCGTGGCGTGCCGGACTGGTCCTTTGGCCGGGGACCAGCGGGCGGGGATGTCTCCTCGTGTGTCGGCAGCGGCGAGTTTCCATAACACAGGGCCTTGTCCGGTGAGCAGCGCGGCAATCAGTTCGGTGTGGCCGCCTGCCTGCCCGGTCGTTTCACAATCAATGCCTATCTGGACGCTGTCGCCGTTCCAGGCTGTGGCCGGGGGTTCGGTCCCGGTGTGGTGGGTGGTGTCGGTCACTTCGATCACGAGATCCAGTCCGTTTTCATGTGCGCCAACTGCGGCGCGAGCGTTGAGGTTTTTGCTGGCGGCGGCGGCGGTCGTCGTCGTTGTCCAGCCTTGGGTGATCCAGGCGGAGGGGGGGACGGTTGGAGGATTTTTGACGGACTCGAAGAGTGGTCCGTTGTGATAAATACCTTCGACGGTTTTGTGTGTTGTTGGTGTTTTGCTCCCGGCGGGGACGAGGCGGTTGGCCGGGGTGGCGGCAGCCAGTCGCGTGGTGTCCGGGGCACTGAGATAGTAGAGGCGTTTCGAGGTCAGGGCGGCGGTTTTGGTAAGGGGAACGGGTTTGCCTTCCCAGTCGATGAGTCGGGATTGCGGTGTGGCAAAGGTATCCGGGACACTTGCAGGGATGGCGCCGTTTTCATTCCAGAGAACGAGCAAGGGGCCGCGGTTGGTGGAGAGCTGGATGGCAAATACGTCTTTGGCGGGTTCGAGTTCCTTGACGAAAACCGCTTTCCGTCCCGATGCGTCGAGGAAGTTTGCCATGACCACGGCGGCTTGCCGGGGTTCGGGCCGGGGCAGGCGGCGGAAGAGTCCGGAACTGTGCACAAACCATTTGTTGTCGCCGGCAAAGAGCAGGGCTTCTTTTTCAACGAGGTTGGTCATTTCGAAGAGGATCGTGCGGGAGATCCCTTCCTTGAGCTGGAGGAGCAGGCTTTGCATCATGCTCAACGAGAGTGCGTCTTCAGGCAACGGGGGGGAGGACTGGCTGTTGCCTTGAAGGATGGCGTGCCACTCCGACATGACGATTGGCTTGGGCTGGCTTTGGTGCGTTTCGTTGATGCGCCGGAATTCGTCGCTCCCGCCTGATCCTTTTCCGTGCAGGGAGAGCATGTCAAAGGAGGGTGTCGCGCCGAGGGAGAGCAGGCGGTTGTAAAAGGAGTAGTAGGCGGCACGGCCACCGAGGCCGCCGAGCCAGACTTCGGACTCGGGCTGCACGCGTTTGATCGTGCGGTAGCCGGCCTCGATCAGGCGCACAAAGTTCTCCGGCGTGTCGGACCAGAAGACGCTGCCTCCGGGCACGGCGGGTTCGTTCCAGAGTTCCCATGTCCGGATGCGGTCTTTGTAGCGCGTGACCGTGGCCTCGACGAAGCGGCTGTAATCGTTGATGTCCCTGGGCGCATAGGCCGTGCCTTCCACTACGCAGATGTTGATGTTGGTTTTTTCCGGATACGGAGAGGCCCACAGAGGGGTGTAACAAAATTGTCCGGCAATCCTGATACCGGCTTCGGCGAGCGCGTTGACGTGAGGGTCGAGGATTTCCCAGTGATATTCTCCGCGCTTCGGTTCGATGGCCATGTTGAGGTTGGTGAAGTTGGCTCCCCAGGGGATGGGGTGGATGTTGGCCAGATCAAAGCCGATGAGCCGGGCCAGCGGGATGTTCCGGGGGTTGAGCGTGTAGGTGAACCCGAACTGGCCGACGGTTTCGTTGACGGGTTGGAGCGGTGGCAGCACCGCGAAGCCTTGCCGGGTGTGCCGGAAGGTGCGCGTGGCGCCGTTGGGCGCACGGAGGTCGAAGGAGCGGGCGAACGCGGTTTCCCGTCCGCTGGCATCCACCTGGAAAAATGCGACTTCGTAAAATCCGGGCGCGGGCGCGGACCAGCGCCATCCGGCGGTTTCGGCTTCGGCACGCGGGATTTTGTCCTGGTGGATTTCCTGGCCGCTGACGTCCGTCACCACGGCTTTCAATAAAACCGTGCCGGGGGGGAGTTTTCCGCCCGGGACCTGGAAATGCGCCGGAGTGTCCGCGTTCCACCATGCGGGAGTCAGTGCGGGTTGTATTGGCTGGTCGATTACGGACGGGAGCGCGGTTCGGGTGGATGACAGTTTCAGGGAGAATTTTTCAACGATGGTGTGTCCGGTCGCTTGCCTGAAGCCGGAGAATCCGGCAAAGGCGGGGTCCACCGTAAAACCTTTTCCGGCAAGGCTGAGGTCGTCCGCGAATTTTGCTTCGTTGAGCCAGACGCCGGTGGTGTTCGCGGCACGGTTGTATTCGATTTTCAACGTCACAGGACGGGTGATGTCGAAGTCGGGAATCCGTCCGCGTTTCAGGGTTTTTGTTTTGCGGGAGGCCCAGTCGGACGGGTCATCATTTCCGGCCAGCGCGCAGGTGCCGTCCGGATTCAGCATTACATAGACGCCTTTGCCCCAGGTGGGACTGCCGAGTTGCGGCGCGCCAATTCCGAGTGCCATCCAGCCCGTGGTTGGCGTTATCCGGGCATGGATCTCTGCGGTAATGATCTGGCTGCCGGCGGGGATGGGCAGGCGGCCCATGAAGGGGCTTGTGTCTGTTACGGTGATCCCCCCGCCCGCTTCGCGTCCGGCGAAGCGGAGGTTGGGCGTGGCTTCCCATGCCGCGAGGTTTGCGGATGTGGCTGCCTTGGCCAGCGGTGTT
Source organism: Opitutaceae bacterium (assembly GCA_031266495.1). Next base: position 1,543 of record JAISAX010000478.1, on the reverse strand, counting down.
CCTGCTCGCTGGCTCCGGAAATCGGGCGAGAAGCGGGTTTCCGTTTCAGAAAGCCTGTCGGCGGCTGTCATGCTCCGGGAAAGAAAGAGAACCGGAAACAGGAACAGGATCGGGATGGGCAAATGTTTCATTATGCCGGGGGGGGGGAGGAGAGGAGGAAAGGGTGTATCCACAATAACCACACAAACGTAGTGTGCAGTCACAGGTCACAGGTTACAGGTTACAGGTCAAAAGTCGGAAGGTCGAAGGTCGCCAGCGGCTCCGCTGTGCGGAGCATTTTTACCGACAATCCCGACAATCCTCCCAAAATGGCCCGCTCCGGCGGGCCGCTGACGACCTTCGACTTTCCGACTTTTGACCTTTGACTGACTGGTAGCATGGCTGGCCGCGTTTGTGCGGTTGGCTGAAATCAATCGGCTATCGCGCGGCGGAGCCGTTGTGGCGAGCGTTGCGGTGGTGGATGACTCCGGCGAGCAGCAGCACGCCCGTTGTGATGAACAGGGCGACGGTCCGTGGCTCGGGGACTGCCTGGGTCTGCGTAAGGGATATGTTGTCGATGGCGAAGGCCGAGCCGCCGGCGCCGGCGCTGGTCGTGAAGCGCAGTTGACCAAGCCCTGTCGCCGGTGGTGTCGAGGCAAAGATACTGCCGTTGACCGGGACGGATTGTCCCTCGCCGGCCAATCCGTAACTGATCGTCCAGGACGACGCTTCTTTGTTCGCACCGAAACTGGCAGTGATCGTCATCTGATACACGGTCGTGTTACTCCAGGTTCCCGTGGCGGAGTCGTAGGTGGATGCGGTAAAGGCATCCGGCAGCAGAGTGACCCACGTGGATCCGTTATGGGCCTTCAGGCTGAGAACCCCGGCTGTGGTGCCGCGGGTGAGGATCAGGTTGATCGCCGAGGTTGATGAATTCCCCAGTATTAACTGCATGCTGCGATTGCTGGTGCTGCCGGAATCCGTTGTCACGAATTGGAAGGAGAGGGTGAAATCAGTCGCTGCGAAGGTGGGGGTCTGGAAAAGGTTATCCGCAATGCTCTCGGGTTGAATGGTTGCGGAATAAGTGGACCCGGCCGCAAGCCCGGCGGTTCGAGTGACTGTGCCCGACCAGTAATGCGGGTTACCGCGTGGCGGCGTGCCGGTGAGGGCGTTCCAGCCTTCGAAGTCGCCATTGGTGCTCAGGTTTTGTGCAGATGCATCTGGCGCGGATGCGAGCATGGCAATGGCGATAGTTGTCAGGCCGATGACGTGGTTGTTGTGGAGTTTCATAGTCGTCTGATGTGTTGGTGTAAGGACGTTCGGGAGGTTGTTGTTGCGGGTTTGCCCGGGCTCCGGCTTATGGCCGGAGCCCGGGAGAATTTTTGATGAAACAGGCGTCAACGGCCTCGCCGGGTCTGGTCTCGGCGAGGCCGATGCAGGCAAGGTTGCCGGCGGACAGGATCAGGCCCGACGTTGGGGGACAGGCAACGGAGCCGGGTTGGCGTCCGGCGTTTCTGTTTGGGGCGCGGAGGACTTCACGTGAAGTCCTTACAGGAAACACCGC
>JAISAX010000413.1 GCA_031266495.1 Opitutaceae bacterium | reverse complement strand
GTGAAGTGCGCCCCTGCGTTGTCTTTCGCGTAACATCAGTCATTGACCGACGTTCTTCACCGGGGCGGGTGTCAGAGCGTGACGCCGTCATACCACACACCGTTGACGAGCACGATCTGGCCTTCGTTGGCCATGTTGACATTGTCGTAGGTCACCATCTTGCGGACAAGCATGGCGGCAAGGGTCTGACCCATGGCTTCGACGACGTAAACGCCGGCATCGTGGCCGGGTTTGGCGTCATCGATCTCGGCCACGGCGTAGCCGCAATCTTCCGGAAACTTCACGCCCGACGCCGTGAAAAAAGCCGGATCGATGCGGCGGTGACTGAGAAGGGCGTCGGGCCGTCCGGTCCGGAACCACTTCAGAAAACGCTCCGGCGATTCGTCGCGTGTGTATTCGAAAGCATGGAGACGGGTATCGAGCCGCCCCGCCATTTCCATCTCGGCAAGGTAGCTGCCGAGAAGTTTTTTTTTCACTACGAGGGGAGCGTCGTCATGGTAAACGAGACCGATGCGGCGGTGACCCCTGGAGCGTATCCGGTCCATCACCACGTGGACCGACCGGAAGTGGTTCATGCTGATCCGGTCGAGCGACGGATGGACGATGACCCGCTCCGTCGAGACAACGACAAACTCCTGCCAGGGAAACCCGGTGAGGGTGTCGGCCTGAAACCCCCAGCCGAGGACGAGACCGCGGATGTTGCGCGCAAGCAAAACCTGGTGAAGGCGGCGGGCGGAGTAATCGAGGGTATCGAGGTAAAAATCCGACACGGAATAGCCATGCGTCACCATGCTGTGACCAAAACTTTCGCGGTGAAAACGGAAGAGCCGGGTATGGGAAGAATTTTTCTCGCACGGATGGAGAACCGCGACTTCACCCAGGAGCTTCTGCGTCGTGACATCGGGCCGGTAGGAAACGAGCGCGGAGAGGAACGGATCGGGCCGGTAGCCGAGTTCCTTGGCGGCGTGGCGGATGGCGTCGCGGGTTTTTGCAGGGATGCGGGGGTTGTCGCGCATCGCATACGATACGGCGGCCACGCTGACGCCGCACTGCGCGGCGATGTCCTTGAGTGTGATTCTGCGTCCCACGGGGAAAACGGGTGGGGCAAAAAGTCGGCGTTCCCGGCGGAGAGTGCAAGCATGATGGCGTGGCGCCGCCGTCTGGAGCACGTGTAATGGCGACATGGGTACCGCCCCCCCTGCTTCGCCCCGCCGTCCGCGCAGCGGCAAATCCCGGACGTCGTGAATCTGACAAGCAGGGGAAGGCCGTCCGCCATGGTTTGCTTTATAAGTTCACCAACGGGCAGGTTGCTCCGCCTCCATGCCCGGGCAGGGTTGACCGCGTTAGATCCGAAAAAACCGTCAGCAAATCCACAACACCTGAAAATCCTTCCTGAAAACTCCGGATAACCTCCTCCTGTCATCACTCGGTCAACTTCATGCCCCCCCCCCCCCCGATGCCCTTCCCCGCAAACCATATCCCCACATCCCGGCGCCGCCTCTCGTTGTCATTTTTTCTCGCGCTTGTCGTTGCCATCGCCGCGCCCGTCCGCGTGCAAGCGGCCACGCTTGTCGTTGACGCCGCCGCCAGCGTCAGGAGCGCCGGCACCTTTCACACACTTCAGGCTGCCCTCGACCACGCTACGCCTGGCGACACCCTCGACATCCATCCTGGCATTTATCACGAATACCTCCGCATCACGCACGGCGGACGCCCCGGCGCCCCCCTGACCCTCGCCGCCCGCCCCGGCGCGATCATTGATGGCGGCACCACGCAAAAAATCGACTGGCAACCCGCTCCCGACATTACGCCCGGCGTTTACCGCGCTCCGCTCGATTTTCATGCCTATACCATCGCTGCCAACGGCAAACTCGTCACCACGCTCAACGAAAGCCGTACCGATCCTGACCAGGAGCCCCGCGCCGGCGACAACATCCGCTGGCCCGACGCCTTTCGCGACGGCATCGGCCCCTCCGGCTGGGACGGCGTCAAAGCCCTCGCCCTCTACCGCCACAAAGCCCGCGAACTTCTTCTCCGATTCCAGGGCGACCTTGATCCGCGCACCCTCGATCTCGCCGTCGCGCCCCGCACCCCCCTCATTACCATTGATGGCGCCAGTCACATCGTCATTCGCGGGCTCGCCCTCCGCAATGCCGCCTTTGGTGTTTTTGTTACCCGCGCCGCCGATGTGATCGTCGAACACTGTGCCATCGGCCCCATCGACTACGGTGTCCACATGGACGAAGACAGCGAACACGTCACCCTCCGCCACAACGAAATCTGGATGGCTCCCTACGCCGGTGCCGACCCGCGCCAACCCGGCGAATGGGACGCCTGGATCGCCTGCAAAACCGGCGGTTACTACGACCGGTACGCCGTTCGCATTGCCCGCAGTCGCGGCCACCACGAAATCCACGACAATCTCGTTCACGACCATTGGGACGGCATCGAATCCGGCTACCCCGGTACCCCTGAACAAAACACCGGTGTCCATGTGCATCACAACCGCCTCGTCAACATCTTCGACGACGGCATCGAAACCTCCGGAGGGCAGACCGGCAACCGCTGGCACGATAACCTTATCGAAAACACCCGCGTTGCCATCCGCATCAAAGACCCCGCCGCCGGCCCCCTCTATATCTACCGAAACCTCTTTCTCCGCAACATCCAGGACTTTCGCAACTGGGCCGGCACTGACGGCCCGGTGCCCGGCGTCGAAGTCTGGGTTTACCACAACACCGTCACCTCCTCCGGCGCCTACAACATGAACTACGCACCCGGCACCAGGATCACTACCTCCGGATATCACTTCCTCAACAACCTCTTCTGGACCCGCGTATGGCTCACCAGGAACAATACCAGAAACGTCACCTATCCCGCCCCCGACTGGCAGGGCGACTACAATCTCTACGCCCGCTCCACCCCCGCTCACCCACGCCCACTCGAAACCCCCTTCCCGACAAAAACCACCCTTGCCGAACTCGACCAACAATGGGCCGACGCCCTTGCCATGGCTCGCGCAGCCGGACGCGACACCCACGCCCTATGGCTCGCCGACCGCGCCCCCGGCCTGACCAACGCCTCCACCGGCGACCTCTCCCTTACCGGCAACAGCCCCGCCCGCGCCGCCGGCCTCGATCTCTCCGCGCTGGCGGAAGGCAAACTTCCCGGCTGCCTCCCCGGATATTTCCGCGGCGCGCGCCCCGACATCGGGGCCCTCCAGCACGGCGAACCCATGCCCATCCTCCCCCGTCCCGCAACACCGCTTCCGACCACCACGCTCACCCGATAAACACCACCCGTCCCATGAACCTTCACACCCGTCTCCCGCGCCTCGCCACCCTTGCTCTCCTCCTCCCCGCGCTTCTCTCCGCCGCCGACGCCACCTGGACCGGCGCCGGCACCGACAACAAATGGACCACTGACACCAACTGGCTCGACAGCACCGGCCCGACCGCCTCCCTCGACGCCATTATCGATCTCCCCAACGCCACCACCATCGACCTCGACAGCCAGGCCGTCACCGCCCGCTCCCTCTCCCTCACCGCCACCAACGCCACCACCATCACCGGCGGCGGCTCCCTCACCCTCGCCACAGGCAACATCACCAAAACCGGGAGCAACGCACTCACCATCTACTCCGACATCATTCTCGGCTCCAGCGGCACCTGGGACATCGCCAGCTCGAATATCCTTACCATGCGAAGCGCCATCTCCGAAACCAGCGGCAACCAAGGCATCAGGAAGACCGGCGCAGGCACTCTCTATCTCATGGCCGCCTCCACGTTTACCGGCGGAGTCGAAATGGACGGCGGCAACATCTACCTCCAGCACAACAACGCCCTCGGCAACGGCACCCTCACCCTCACCAGCGGCAACATGCTCATTTTCAACACCGGTGCCATAGCGAATACCATTGCCTTCAACCTCGCCGACAACTCCGCCACCGACTGGCGCATGGGCGACGCGTCCGGCTTCAGCCACGACATCACCCTCTCCGGTCCCATCACCGGCACCGGCATCCTCCGCACCCGCGGCCCCGCCGGCACCTGGCGCTTCACCGAAAGCATCCAACTCACCGGCCACCTCAATTTCGCCGCCAACGACACCGTCACCACCGGTGCCTACTCCTACATCCTCTCCGCCAACCCCGCGCTCAGTAGTAAATCATATATTACCGGCAACATCCGCCTCGGCATTAATGACGCCGCCGCCAGCTTCAACCTCCTCTTCGACCAAGCCGGCGCTTACGACGGGTTCAACAACATCGAGATCTTCGCCACCAATTCCCGCAACACCATTGCCGGCATCCATGACACCGGTCTCGTTACGCTCGCTCCCGCCGGCGGCAACGGCATCGTCCTCAACAACTCTGCCGCCGCTGCCGACCGCCCCGCCGCCACCGTCAACCTTGCCACCCTCAACCAGGGCACCACCACACGTATTGACAAACGTATCACAGAAAACGGCGCCTCCACTCCCGTCACCATCAATGCCATCTGGCAGCAAATCGACGCCGCCGCCACCGCCGCCGCCGCCACCCCCGTCTACACCTCCCTGTCTCCCAAAGGCACCATCGAATTTGCCGCCCCCGCTGGCAGCACCTACGCCGGCGGCACCACCATCGAAGCCGGCACCCTCCGCGTCACCAACACCACCGGCTCGGCCACCGGCACCGGCGCTCTCCTCGTAAAAACCGGCGCCCGCCTCGACGGTACCGGCATCATCGCCCCCTCCGGTGCCAACGGAATCCGCATCAACGCAGGCGCCACACTCGCCGCCGGCACCGCCGACGCCACCGGCGCCCTCCGCTTCGATGGCTCCCCCACCACCGCCCCCCTCCTGACCCTCGACTCCGGCGCCACCCTCGAACTCCGCCTCGGAAGCCCCGGCAACGGAGACCAGATCGCCCTCTGGAACTTCACCACCGGCGACCTCGTTCTCTCCAACAACACCATCAACCTCATCGACGCCGGCGGCCTCGCCGAAGGCACCTACACACTGATAACCCTCTTCGCCGATTCCGGGATCAACTCCGTGGTCAGCAGCGGCATCACCGGCGGGCTCACCCTTGGCACCGGACTCGAAGCCTTTGCCGCCAGCCACCTCGAATACCTCGGCGACCGCATCAACCTTGTCGTTGCCAACGCGCCCTCCATCCCCGAAACCGCCACCTGGCTCTGGATCACCCTCCCCGGCCTCCTCGGCATCGCCCTCCATCAACACCACCGCTATCTCAACCGTGAAACCCGCAGCCACCTCATTATGAACAACCGCCCCACAGCCGCCTTCACGCTGATCGAACTGCTCACTGTCATCACCATCATCGGCGTCCTTGCTGCCATCAGCATTCCCGTCAGCATCACCGTCCGCAACAAAGCCCACGGCATCCGCTGCCTCTCCAATCTCCGCCAATTGCAAGCCGCCAACGCCCTCTACGCTGCGGACCACAAAGACGCCTACGTCCCCTTTCGTGACGACGAACACGCAGCCGAAAACGGTAGCCGCTGGTGGCTGACCAACCCCGACTACCTCACCATCCTCAGCCCCCAGGGACGAAGCCTCATTGACCAACTCAAATGCCCCCTCGGCAAACACCTCTACAACACCCCCTCCACCGAAAAAAGCACCGCCTACGGCTTCAACATCACCGATGTGCCCAACATTGCCATCCCTGGCGGCGACGGTTTTCGCACCCAAGTCAGCATCAGCCAAATCCAACGCCCCTCGCAGACCATCGCGATGGCCGACGGGCGCGACATGATATTTACCTGGTACAACTCCAACAACGGCACAGGCGATGATTATGCCGCCAGCACCATATCCTATCGCCACAACAATGCCTCCAACATTGTTTACTGGGACGGCCACGCCGCCCTCGTCAAACGCGAGAAACTGGCCAAAGACCCCGCCGACCACAACAAACCCCAATGGCGCATCCTCGACTGACCCTGGTTCTGTGCGATCCTCTTTTACCGTGTAACACCGCAAAACCGGCCGATGACGACCGGCGCGTCCTCTTCTCTTCGCCCCGTCAGCGCCGCCGGCAACGCAGGCCCGCAGCGATCATAAGACTTTGCTTGTTGCCTGTCCCCTTTTTGTAATGCGCCCCGGCAACCGTCACCGCGAACAAACCCCTTTCAAAAGCGGCGCGGGTCAAGGTAGATTGTTCCCGATATGCCGCGCCGCATCCTCAAATTTTTCAACACCACCGGACCGTGCAACCCCGACGATCATTACATGCTGCCTCCCGAAGACCGCGTACGGGGCGCGCAACTACACCGTTACGTGCGCGACAAACTTTACTGGATGCTCCACGCGCCGCGCCAGACAGGCAAGACGACCTTCCTGCAAAGCTGGATGCGCCAACTCAACACGACGGGCGAAGTCACCGCCTGTTATGTGAGTGTCGAACGCACGCAAGGCATCACGGACCTCGCGCAAGGCATGCCGGAAATTTGCACGGCGATCCGGCAATGGGCGGAACGCGAAAAATTGCCGCTGCCCGAACTGAAAACCGGCATGCCCGGCAGCATGTTGAGTTCCATCATGGGCGACTGGGCGGCGAAAACCGCGCCCGGACCGCTCGTCGTCCTGTTCGATGAAGTGGACTGCCTTGAAGGCGAAATGCTGGTAAGTTTCCTGCGACAATTGCGCGACGGCTTTGCCAGCCGCGGCATTGGCAAATTCCCCGTGTCGGTCGCGCTCGTCGGAATGCGCGATTTGAAGGATTACCTCGCCACCGCGAAAGACGGACGCCCCGTCAACCCCGGCTCGCCATTCAACATCAAGGAAGATTCGGCGACACTGCGGAATTTCTCGCGTGAAAATATCGCCGCGCTTTTTGCCCGGCGCACCGCCGCAACCGGCCAGCAAATCGAACCCGCCGCGCTCGATCACGTATGGGAACGCACACGCGGACAACCCTGGATCGTCAACTCGCTCTTCAAACGCGCCACGATGCGCGTCCTCGACGAAGAGGATTTTTCGCCCGTCACGCTCGCGCACATCCGGACCGCCGAACAGCAAATGATCCTTGCCCGCGAGACGCACCTCGACGCGCTCGCCGTCCGCATGGAAGACCCGCGCGTGCGCCGCATCATGGAAGCCCTCCTGGCCGGCAGCACCAACGAACAGGCTTTTGATGACGACGCCTTGCGCCTCTGCCTCGATCTCGGCCTGGTGCGGCAGGCCCCCGACCGCCCCGCGGAAATCGCCAACCCGATTTACAAAGAAATCCTCGCCCGCCAGATGTCGCAAAAAACCCTGAACTTCATCCAGCCGCGCGAATCGTTCGCGTGGAAACGGGAACACCCCGACGGTGCCCTCGACATGGATGCGCTCTTGCGCGAATTCCAGAAATTCTGGCGGCGGCACTCGGAAATATGGGAATCAAAATCCGACTACACGGAAGCATTCCCGCACCTGCTCCTGATGGCATTCTTGCAACGGATTGTGAACGGGGGCGGACGCATCGAACGCGAATTTGCCGCCGGACGCGGGCGTCTCGACCTCGCCGTCGAATACAAGGGCGCATGGCACATCATCGAAATCAAGATCATCCACGATTACGAAACCGTTGAACTGATTCGCGAAGAAGGCATCGAACAAACCGCCGCCTATCGCGACAAATTCGCTCCCCCCCTCCCCCCCCCTCCCCCTTCCTTCCTTCCCTCCCTCCCCGCGTATCTGGTGATTTTTGACCGCCGTTCTGCTGGCAAAAAAACGCCCTGGGAGCAGCGTCTGACGTGGGACGCCAATTTTCAAAACACCGGCATCACCGTCGTCGGCTGCTGAATAACGGATGTTACGCGGATCGACTGTAGGGGCGTCGCTTGCGACGCCCGCGCCCGCGCCAGGCGGAGAGAATTGGCGAATCTCCATAGTCAGGTCCTCGCGGGCTTCGCAAGCGAAGCCCCTACGTGAGGCACCGCGTAACGTCAGTGAACAAGCTGAAGTTACCCATTGATCGATGCCTTACCTGTTCGGGGGCGATGCGCCCGACGGCACGAGCAACCAGTTGATGATATTGCGCTGCCTGATACCGTTGATTTCCGTCTCGTGCGGATCGGTGGAGAGCATGATTTTTTCGTTGTGATCGCCAATGCGGTCGAGCGGCCTCAACTCCCGCTGCAATGTCGCGGCCTCCTTCACCGTGTAGGCAACCTGATAATAAACCTTTTCGTTGGTATCGATATTCCTCGCGATGAAATCCACCTCCTCGTCCGCCGTCTTGCCGACGGTCACGCTGTTGCGACGGCGAAGCAGTTCGAAATAGACCACGTTTTCCAGCAAATGTCCGGCGTCAGTATTGCGTTCGGAAGTCAGAATCGCGCGTCTGAGTCCGGTGTCCACGCAATAGTATTTTTGCAAGGTCCGGAGCATTTGCTTGCCTCTGACATCCTCGCGATTCACCCCGTAAAAAATCAATCCCGCGCCCAGCGCGGAAAGATATTTTTCGACGGTATTGTAGGACGTCCTGTTGTTGGAAGAGGTAAGGAAATCGGCAATCTTTTTGGGCGACACCAGACTGCCGACCGTTGACAGCAAAAACCGCGAAACATTGTTCAGGAGCGCAATGTCGGCGATGGCAAATCTTGCCCTTATATCCTTATTTATAATAGTATTGTAGATCCCGGCAAGATAGTCATTGATGACGCCCTTCAGGTTGCTTCCGAGCAGATTCGCGACCTCCGGGAAACCGCCGAAATTCAAATAATCCTCAAAGAGCAGATCGGTGCGCGACCGGTCGGGAAAGGCGGAAACAAATTCGGCAAATGACAAGGGATAGATTTTTATTTCAATATAACGTCCCGTCAGGAGCGTGGCGAATTCCGACGACATGAACCAGGCATTGCTGCCGGTGATATAAAGGTCGGTGTCGTCGCGGATATAAAGACTGTCCACCGCCTTTTCAAACCCGGCGACTTTCTGGATCTCATCCAGAAAAATATAATTCTTCCCTTTCCGGAGATGGGCAAGGATGTGCCGGTGGAGTTTTTTGTAATCGGTCAATTCCTCATTTGCCAGATCCTCGAAATTGATCGCGATGATGTTTTGTTCGTCAACGCCATCGGCGAGCAACCCGGCGCGGAACAGCTCCAGCAGCGTGGATTTCCCGCTGCGCCGGACGCCGGTGATGACTTTTATCAGACGGGTATCCCTGGCGTTTTTCAGGTATTCAAGTTCCCGATTTCGTTTGATCAGATTCATGGATTTTCCTTTCTCGACAGGCCGTGCACGATGTTTTGTTTCAGTGGATTGAAAAAAGCAGAGGGATCAACCATTTCCTTTCAATATACTGAAGGCAGGGCGCATCTCGATTTCTGGACAGGTGTTCCTGAGTGGCACGGGCTACCAGCCCGGGTTTGGAGGGAGGGGGGGGGGTGAGGGGAGGGAATTAAGAATGGAGAATGAATAATTGATATTGCGCGACGAGATTG
>JAISAX010000536.1 GCA_031266495.1 Opitutaceae bacterium | reverse complement strand
CCCCCCCCCCCCCCCCCCGCGCCCGCCACCCTCAAGACCCCCCCCCGCCACCCCGCCGGCGGCCCCGCCGCCGCTCTCCTCCCCCCCGGCGCCGTTGCGCCCATCCGTGCGTCACTCTGGGACGAATACGCTTCTGCACCCGACACGCACCCCAACATCCCCAACTGTTCGTATTCTGGATACCACTACGGGGAAGACCCGCTACCCGACACCGCCACGCCCAGTCAGACCTTTGCCCCGCGCATCAACGTTCGCGACCACGGTGCGAAAGGCAATGGCGTCACCGACGATACCGACGCCATCCGCGCCGCCATTGCCGCCGTCAAACCCGAGACAGGCGGCATCGTCTGGTTCCCCGACGGCAAATATAAAATCAGCAAAGTCCTCTTCGTTCACACGAACAAGACCGTCCTGCGCGGCGAGAGCCGCGACGGCGTGGAACTCATCTTCACGCAACCACTCGAAACCGCATGGTTCCTGCACCGTTACCCCGCAAAAACCAAAGCCGGTTGGGCCACCTACTGGAATTACGGCGGCGGCCTGATCTGGTTTACCCCCTCCCCCCCCTCCCCCGCCCCGAAGGACGCTCCAAAGCGTCAAATCTACGACGGCCCCGCATTACCGCTCGCCACCCCCGCCCATCGCGGCGACACCACAATCAGACTCGCCTCCCCCGCTCCCGACGGTCTCCTCCGGACAGGCGACCTCATCTCCCTCCGTCAAACCATTCCAGACGACTATTCCTTCGCGAAACACCTCTGCGGTGACGGAGCCTGGGCCGACGCTTACGACTGGAAAAACGCCGGCAGCGCCTCCTGGCCCGACCCCTCAAAACCCAAACCCAACTGGATCGTCGAACTCGCCGCCATTGCCCCCGACGGCCTCACCCTCACCCTCCGCCAACCCCTGCGCTTCGACCTGCGCGCCGACTGGAAACCCGTACTCCAGAAATACGCCCCCTTCATTCGTGAAAGCGGCATCGAAAACATGACCCTCCGCTTCCTGCGCGATTACGAATGGGTCAACAAACTCCACCACGGAAGCTGCCGCGGCTGGAACGCCCCGTATTTCGCCCACGCCATCCACTGCTGGCTGCGCGACGTGACGATGATTGACATGGAAAACGGCCCTGCCCTCGACCGCGCCAAATGCGTCACCCTCACCCGTTTCACACTCAAAGCCAGCACCCCGGAACGCATGACCCACCACCACGGCACCATCTGTCGCGGCAGCCACGACAACCTTGTCAGCGACTTTCGCATCGAAACCCGCTCCGACCACGGTCTCAACGTCGAAATCTTTTCCAGCGGCAACGTCTGGACGCGCGGCGTCCTTGAGCATGGAATTTTCGATACACACCGGAACCTGCCTTTTGAGAATCTGCACACGGACATCACGCTCGAACGCAACGACGGTTATCATGGCGGCACGGGCGGCCCGATACTCGGCGCGCGTTCTGTGGAGTGGAACATCCGCGTCCCGAGCGGACGCGACTACCTTGTCGGCTGGGCCAACTCGCATCCCGATGGCGCGATTGTCGGCCTGCAAGGGGCGAAGCCGGTTTGGGACGGCGAACCGAAAAGCACCCCGACCGGCGAAGGTGTGTCCGGTTGCCGTATCGAAAACCCCGAGACCGTTCCCGATCCGCGCAACCTCTACGAAGCCCAGCTCCGCCTCCGTCTCGGCGGCAAATGACATTCCCCCCCCCCCTTTCTCATGCAGTCTGCCCGCACACTCGACCTCGCCCTCAAAGCCGCCCGCAAGCACCTCGCCGTCTGCGGCCACTTCGAACGTTACGAAGGCATCGTGACCCTCTATGGCACAGCCCGCCTCGCTGCCGCGACCGGCGATCCGGCACTGATCGCCCAAGCCCGTGAATGGCTCATGCCGTTCGTGCGCGGCGAACTGAACTTCCATCACAACTTCCCCAACTACCTCTGCGGCGGCGCAGCCTCCGCTTGGCTGCTCTGGCGCGGACACCTCCCCGAGGTGCGCGATGCCGTCCGGCACTACGCCGACGAAATCCTCCACCACGCTCCGCGCGCCCCCGACGGCATTCTCACCCGCCCGCGTGACGCCGAAAAAAACTACGTCTGGATCGACGTCGCCTTTTCCGTCGGCCCCTTCCTGCTCTTCGCCGGACTCGCTCTCGATGACGACCGTTATGTGGAGGAATCCTTCCGGCAGGTATCCAGAATGGTCCGACTCTTCCGCGATCCCGGCAACGGCCTGTTCCATCAAGGCCGCAATTTCAACGGCCCCGGAAAAATCTCCGAAGACCACTGGAGCCGCGGCAACGGCTGGGGTGCGTTTGCCCTCATCGAACTCGCCCGCCATCTCCCCGACGACCACCCCTGCAAGGCCGAGTCGCTCGCCCTTTATCGCGATCACGTCGAAGCCTGCGCCCGCGCTCAGGATAACGACGGCCTCTGGCACCAGGAGATGACCGAACCTGTCAACGCCTATGTCGAGACCTCCGGCTCCGGCCTTCTCCTCTACGCCCTCGGGTCCGGCCTCGAAGCCGGCCTGCTCGGCGGGCCCGGTTCCGCCGAAGCCGCCGCCCACCGCGCCCGTTTCGGGAAAGGTCTGCGCGGGCTGCTCGCCTATATCACCGACGACCTCGACATTTTCCATACTTGCCGCGGCTGCCTCTGCCCCGGCAATGCCACCCGGCTCGACTACCGGGCTCATCCTCCGATCCTCAACGACAGCCATGCCTTCGGCCCTGTCATCCTCGCCGCCGGCCAGGCCCACCTCCTCGGTCTCGAAACCATCACCCGCTGAACCACCACAATGCAACTGGCGCGACCCGTAAAAACCCTCGCGGCAAGCGTCGCGCCACCGGACGTGCGTCAGCGCACTCCGCATCGGGTCCGAACAGGCGGGCTGAGCCCCGTCCGGCGAGCAGGTTTGAGAGGATAATGTGACGGACGCACGGTATGCGAAGCCGATACGAAAGCGGCAAGGTCCTTGCTACACGACGACTCTCCTCCCTCTCTTTTGCTTCCGGCTCCGCCGTATCGGTTGTGAACTCCCTTGAGTTGTCCCCCCCCTCCCCCCCTGCGAGATCTTCGCCAGAAGGAATTTGACGCCGAAGGAGGCCGGGCGACTAAATCGACCGCGATGGTTTCCGATTACGATGGCGCATGGAAAGACCTCTTGCACCGCCGCCTGCGCGAGGTGCTGGCCTGTTACTTCCCCGAGGTTGGGGAGGCCGTGGATTGGTCGCAACCGCCGCAGTTTCTGGAACAGGAACTGCGCGAACTGGCCGTGGATGAGACCAGCGTGGAAAATCGCGTCGATCTGCTGGTACGGGCGGCCATGCGCGATGGTCGCTCGCAGTTGCTCTACCTGCATATCGAGGTGCAGAGTTTCAAGGAGGAGGATTTCCCCCGGCGGCTGGCCCACGGCAACTTCCGCCTGCGCGCCGGGTGCGGGGAGGATGTCATCACCCTGGCCGTGTTGGCCGATCTGGACCCGGAGTGGAAGCCGCGGGAATACCGCCACGAGCGCCTGGGCTGCGAGCTATTTTTTCGTTTTCCCTGCTGCAAGCTCCTGGAAATCCTCCCGCGGCTGGAGGGCGAGGACTCGCTGCCCGCGCTGGCGGCCCAGGCGCAGGTCGAGGCATTACGCACCAGCCGGCATCCCGACAAGCGCCTGGCGGCGCGGCTGCGTCTGACGCGCAAGCTTTATCACGCCGGCTACGGGAAGGAGGAAATCCGGGAAGCGTTTCGCCTGCTGGCCTGGATGATGCAACTGCCCGCGCCGCTCTACTTGACGTTCCGCCGCGAGTTGGTAGCTTACGAAAAAGATCATCAAATGACCAAACTCCTCGATTTCGAAGAATACGCCCTCCAGCAGGGCCGCCAGGAAGGCTGGCAGGAGGGTCGCCAGGAGGGAGAGCTTCATGCCCGCCGGCGCGATATCATCAAGGCGCTGGAAATTCGTTTCGGAAGGGTTCCGGAAGGATTGCGGGAGGAAGTCGGACGCATCGGGGATATCGAGCGGTTGCGCACCTTGCACCGCACGGCCATCCTCTGTTCCGGCATTGAGGAATTCGCCACGAATCTTTGATCGTCCGACGCTTCGTTTTTCGTCCGGGCTTGGGATTACCCAGAGGGATCGTATCTCGCCGTTCTCAAAACGGCCCGCGCGCCTTCGGTCTCGCAATGCTTGCGTCAGGACAAGCGCATCTCATCGGCCTCGAGATCATCCGTCCGCTGATTTTCCCCGTCCCGTTCAGTCAGGATGCCGGCACGTGTGGAACGTGGCGCGGGCGTCGGGCGACCATGTTTGCCAGTATCCCGTATGCCAATACGAATCGCCGGCGAGACCGGCTTCGAAACGGTCGAGGATGGAGCGGGTGGAGCGCGGATCTTCGATGGGGGGCGTCGCGGGGTCCGAGGATGATGATCTCGCCGGTTTTCGTGTCGAGATTGGCCCCGGAGAGCAGGATGCGGCGGTAATCGTCGAGGTGTGTGTATGTGTGTGTGTGGGGGGGGGGGGGAGGGGGATAGAAATTGATTGCTAAAAATTGACAAAAAACGATGCGATGTTTGCCGGAGTGAAATGTATCGGGTCTTGTGTGACAGCCTTGCCGGAACACCCGAATTTATCGTGCCCGCCGCCAACTCCCTTCCTCCCTGCCTGCCGGACGAGACGCGCCAGTGTCTCGCCCGTTGCCGGGTCGCCTCTCGAACCGGCAACGCTTTACTGTCGATCCGTCACGGCAGGCAGATTGACAGAAAAAGCCTGCCGCTACGCCTGGAACCGCGTAATTTCAGTTACGAACGGGCTTCGGTTTCACGCTTGCGCTTTTTCTTTCGGGAGGAGGGGGAGATGGAGAGGGGGAGGGATTCAACAGGAAGCTGACTGCTAATCTGGCCATCAGAGCCAAATATGAGCACAATCAACTTTTGAATACGCAGTTTTCGATATTTTGGATTCCGAATCGTCGTCAACCCCCAACCTCGATCCTGGCTGTTTTCAAGCAGGTTCGTGTGGATGCAGCGTTCTTCGCTGTCGAATCCGATTATTAGTGTCGTATTTGCCAATTTATGTGGTGATTTCATTTTTGACGTGGCACCGGATTTTTTTCCTTTGCCGAACAGATTGATACAGGGCGATTTTCCCTGACACCCGGGCCAGCGTCATCAGAGGAATACCGCGATGCTGCCGTGGCCATGGTTCCTGACAGGAACGAAAACATCGGGACGACTCCTCCGATTACATTTACAAGACCATAGTCGACTGCTCCCGGAGGGTGTAATTGAAAGGGGAAATTTCCTGCCGACACCGGAGCAGCAGGGCGTTCCTGGTGATACGACGATTGTTTTCAATGGCGGTCGGCATCAACGATACAAACAGGAAACGGGAGGCAACAGGTTGCTGTCAGAAACAGGGTCGTTGTTCCTTTTCGGTCGCGGGAAAGTAGTTGCGGTGGATGTGTCGGGTCATCGGTTTGGTGTTTGGTGTTCTGGTCGGGTGAGATGGCTTTCGGGAAGGTGAAGCCCGGATGAAAGCAGGGGCGCCAGACCGGACCAAATTTTTAGAGTCAAACCGCCTGCCCGACAGCCGGGCCGCGAGGGAAAAGCCCGCCCGAAGCCGCGAAAATACGTATTGGTTGATGCGCGAAACCGATGGACGGAAGCGTCCCGCCTCGCGGCGCGAAATAGCACAGGATTAATTCGCGGGATCGATGGCAAAACCGGAGGCGACAGGGGGGGGGGAGGGGGGGAGGGATCCGGACCTGTTCGCCAGGCCGGAGGGCGTCGGGACGGAGCAGATACAGATCTGCGATACGCATGGGCTCGCCGGCAGGGGCGAGGGAAAATACGCGGCGGGCCGGCGTATTCAACTCATCATGACGGAAAATCCGGACGAGAAACACCTGTGGTGACGGCGCTCCCGCGCCGCCCTCTTCCTGCAAATCCGGGCAACATCCGCAGAAACAGGCACGTTTGTTTGCTTCTCCCCTTCCCCGCGCCTCTGCTGGTGTTGTCATCATGCCATCGCTGATTCCTCCCGTCGAAACCGATCCCGCCCGGCTGCCGCCGGTCACGGTCGTATCCGGTTTCCTCGGCGCGGGGAAAACCACGCTCCTCACCCGCCTGGTCTCCGCGCCGCACGGGCTGCGCGTGGCGCTGGTCGTCAACGACGTCGGCGCGCTCAATCTCGACGCCGCGCTCCTCCGCGAGACGCTGCCCGGCCATGCTGTCGCCTCCGCCGCCCGCATGGTCGAGCTCACCAACGGCTGCGTCTGCTGCTCCGTGCGCGACCAGCTCGCCGAAACCGTCGCCGAACTCGCCGCTTCCGGACGCTACGACCACATCGTCGTCGAATGCTCCGGCGTCGCCACCCCGCGCCCCGTCGCCGACCTGTTTCTGCGTCCCAACGAATTTGGCCGCACCCTCGGCGAGTTTGCCCGCTTGCACGCGCTCGTCACCGTCGTGGATGCCGCCCGTTTCCTCGCCGGCTGGCGGCAGCCGGCGGACGCCCCGCCCGCGCCGTCCACCCCCGATGCCGCCGGCGGCGATACGCCGGTCTTCCGACTCATGGTCGAGCAGGTCGAGTGCGCCGATGTCATCGTCGTCAACAAGACCGATCTCGTCTCCGCCGACGAACTGGCCACCGTCACCGCCCTGCTGGCCGGGCTCAATCCGCGCGCCGAAATCCACCCGACCCGCGAAGCCTGCCTGCCGTCCGGGTTCTGGCCCGGCGCGTCCCGGTTCGATCCGCAGGTCTCGCTGAAAAGCGCGGCGTGGATTCAGAACCTGAATACCCTCGGCGAGGCCCGCCTCCGCCGTCATGCCGGCCGGCCCGCGCCCGTCGCCGCCTCCGCATCCGGCTCCGCGCCGGCCAGCCCGTGCTCCGCCGGCGCCGGCGATCACGCCGCGCGTTTCGGCATCATGACCTGCCTGTACACGCACCGCCGGCCGCTTTCCGCCGCCGCCGTCTGCGCGCTGATCGGACGCGAGGGGCTCCCCGGCCTGTTGCGCGCCAAAGGTTTTTTCCGGGCGAAGGAAAATCCCGACGAGATGGCGTTTCTCTCCGCCGCCGGTCGTATCGCCAGCGTCGAATACCTGCGCCCCTGGGCCGCCACGCTCGTCGAACGCGGGCAAATCACCGCAGAAAACTTGCCCGCCACCATCCGCGCCCTCTGGGAGCCGCCGCACGGCGACCGCCGCCAGGAGCTGGTGTTCATCGGCGTGCGTCTCGATCAGCAGGCTCTCGACGCCGCGCTCGACGCGTGCGGTTGCCCGAGTTTGATCAACACTTCGTCGCGTGTGGGCGTTTTGAGCGCGGCCAATTGCCTCGGCTTGCGCCTCGCCCTTCGGGCAACCCTGCGGGTTGGCCATCTCCGCTTCGCTCCGTCACC
>JAISAX010000382.1 GCA_031266495.1 Opitutaceae bacterium | reverse complement strand
GGGCCCCGCCCGCCCCCCCCCCCCCGCGCCCGCCGCGCCCCCGCCCCCCCCCCCCCCAGAGAGAGACACCTGTGTGGTTATTTTTTGGATACGCCGGTTTTTTTCCCTGGCCGGGCCGGTTTACGCGCGCCGGTGCCGGTGCCGGAGGTGTCGCTGGCGGGCGGCGTGGCGTTGTGGGTTTCGATGTGGCAGGGGAGGATGCGGTTGGTCGTGGGTTTGCCGGCGAGCTGGTTGCGGATGTGGGCGACCATGGCGGCGGCGGCATCGGCGGCGCTGACGACGAGGCGGTCGATGGGATAGGGACAGAAGATGGCGATTTCGGCATTGGAATGGAGAACGAGTTGCACGTCCTGCGGGACGCGGACGCCGCATAGGGCGAGGGCGACAAAGACGCCGTGGCCGATCACGTCGGGCGAAAGGTACAGTCCATCGGGCCAGTCGGGGCGCGGCGCGGAGAAGATGCGGTGGATGGCGTCGTAACCGTAGCGGGGGATGTTGGGTTCGGTGAGGTCGGTGGCGGGATGCGGGAGGGAGGAGTACCAGGCGGAATTTATGGGCAGGCCGAGTTCTTCAAGCGTGTTGGTAAGGCCGCGCCAATTACCGAGCTGATAGCTGTCGATGTCGGGGTGTTCCCCCATCATCCAGAAGGGACCGACGAAGCCGATTTTGCGGCAGCCGCGCGCGGCGAGTTGTTTCACGGCGAGCGAAGTCATTTCCTCGCGGCTCCAGTTGAACGTGTCGGGCTGGGCAAGGTTGGAGATGACGGCGTGGGGGACGGGGAGGTTTTTGAACCATTTGACGTGCTCGGGGGCTATGTCGCCGATGACGCCCTGAACCCAGCGGGTGCGGGCGTGGCGCAGGAGTTCGGGGTGGGGTTCGACCAGCGAGATTCCGGGTGGGCGGGTGTCGCTGATGACCTCGACGGAAAAGCCTTTGGCGAGGCCGATGGCAGTGAGTCCGGTGACGACGGCCCGTCCGAAATTGCCGAAGTGGCCGCGCACCTGGGCGCGGTGATAGTAGGCGAGCCGTTCGAGTTTTTTTGGGGGGATGGCCACAAATGTGCCGAGCCGCATGACGCGCGAGACCAGCCCCTCGCGGGTGAGTTGGGCGAGGGCGCGGTGCACGGCCATCGGGTCCACGGAGAGTTGCGCGGCGAGGTCGCGCGTGGAGGGTAGCCTCATGCCGGGCTGGATGTCGCCGTTGCGGATTATTTCGCGGATACGGGCGGCGATCTGGAAAACGGGCGATTCCACGCGCCGGACAACGACCTTGCTCGCCAACAGGGCCGCCGTGGCGGCGGCAGCGCTGGCGGCGGTGCTGGCGGCGGCGACGATGGCGGCTTCGGATTCGTTCGTGGAGATCATTTTTTCTTTGGGCATGCCCTCAGGCTGACGGTGAACAGGCCCGGCATCCAAGGATGGATTTCTTGCCGGAATGGACCGGAAATTCAATCTCTGTATCAAAAATATCAAGAAAATAATGTTGACGCACAAAAATCCGTCCATGTATTCATGAGACAGCAGATTCGTTCCCGCGATTCTCCGTCTCCTCCGTCGCAACACCGTCTTTCAAAAACCGTCATGATTTCCTCCCGTGTTTTTCCTTCCCGCGTTTTTTCGTGCGTTCGCGTTCCCTCGCGTCCTGTTTCCGCCTCGCCAGCTTTCACGCTGATCGAGCTTCTGACCGTGATCGCCATCATCGGCATTCTTGCGGCCATCATCATCCCCACCGTTGGGAAAGTCCGCCAGACGGCCATCCGCTCGCAGTGCGCCTCCAATCTGCGCCAGAACGCGATGGCCTACATCCTTTACGCCAACGACAACAAGGGGCGTATCCCGAGGCAAAACCCAGACGGGGCGACCAATTGTAACAAGGACACGCTCAACTCTGGCCAATCCCTCTACCTCGGCTCGAAAATCTCCTACTGGCACTCGCCCGTGGAGATCAGTCCCGTCGCCCTGAAAAACTCCGCGTGGGTTGAAAAGTTCCGTGCTCCCGCGCCCAACGATGGCTTCTTTTATTGGCCCACCTACGGCCCTTTTATCGATTACTGGAGTTGGACAAAAACCATCGAGTGTCCGCTTCTCGGCTTTACCGAATCCACCTTGCAGGAAGTGCCTCCGTCCAAGGCCGTCATGCTTGGCGTCGTCAACGTCAATCAGATGGCTACGCTGGACGCGGCGGACAACCCCGGCCAGATGAACCTCAAAAGCGGCGCCATCAACGGCACTCCCAGCCGCAACGAGGACTACGGCAGCGACGTCTTCAACCTCGCGTTTTTCGACGGCCACGTCTCCGCAATCAAAGGCGGGACAAAGGCCAAAAACGTTATCCTCAACACCCCGACTCCTTAATTCCCCCCCCCCCCACACACACATACACACATCATGAAAAAACCAATACACATGGCAGTCACGCTGGCCTCGATCCTTCCGCTCATCGCCGCCCTTCGCGCCCAAACGTGGAACCAAACCGAGGCAGGTGCGTATAATTGGAATGATACCGCCAACTGGTCCTCGGAGGTTTCCCCTGATGATTACTCCGCCGATGTCGTCATCAGCGGTGCGCTCGCCGCTACCCAGACGATAGAGCAGGCCAACAACTACGCCTACAAACTCAAGTCGCTCACCATTGGCGCGACCAGCAGCATGTTCGCCTACACGGTGCAGACCGGCCAGTTCGATTTCAGTGGCGCCGCGCAACCCGCTACCATCACCCAGGTTTCCACGGGGCAGGCGGACAAGCTGCTGGTCAAAGGCATCACCATCGGCTCGCAAGGGCTGACCATCACGAACAATCCCACGGGATTTGATCTGACCATCGGCGACGGCGCGACCCGCGCCCTCACCGGCACGGGCAACCTCACCATCAACGGCGGCGTCAGCTTCGCATCGAACTGGACGCTTAACAACACAGGCACCATCACCTTCGGCTCCGCCGGCTCCAACCGCCGCGCCTCTGTTCAAAACATCGGAGCGAACGTCACCGAAGTCATCCTCAATCGTAACAACAAAGCGGATACCATTGGCCTTGGCGGAAGTGGGGCGGATTTTGCGGGCACGTTCACACTACAAAAAGGCACGCTCGGTGTTTATGGCGCAACCGCGCTCAACAACGCCGCCACCATTCTCGACTCCACGGGTGGCATCACCAATGTCCTCATCAACCTTCGCCAGAGCGCAACGCTTGCCGGCCTCAATGGCGGCGCGGAAATCAATCGCGCTTCCGCCAGCGGCCTGGGCACTGTCACGATCAAAGGCTCGGGCAATTACAGTTTCGAGGCGAGCGGCTGGGATTCGGGCAGCAATCCCCTTGCGCTCACCATCGATATGGCAACCGACATCGCGAGCCAGGCGCTGGGCGGCAGCTGGAATTTTTCGGGCGGTGTCAACGTTCTCAAAGGCCGGTTTATTGTCGCGACGGAAAACCTCTTGAAAGGTTCGAACTACGCGCTCAACACCTTGATTGTGAACGGCGGCACACTCGCCACCAGCGTCGCCAACATCAACCTGGGCACTGCCACCACTGGCGGCGCAAGCATGGTCCTCACCCTCGAAAGCGGCTCGATCGACATCAACGGCGACAGCGTCGGCACGATCACGCTGGGCAACACCGGAACCGGCAGCGCGGCCAGCGACTTCACGATGAGCGGCGGCGTCCTCGCGCTCACCATCACCGGCGCCTCCACCTTCGACAAAATCATCGGCGTATCCACCGGCGCCGCGAGCATCACGGGCGGCACCCTCGACCTCTCCGGCAGCACAGGTATTGTCTATGCGAATACCATCTACCGGTTTCTTCAATCCTTCGGGACCACCACCGTGAGCGGCCTCTCTGTCACCGGTTACGACACCGCCAACTGGCTGGCCAGCGTGAGCGCCGATGGCATTCTGAGTTTCAGTGCTGCGGTCCCTGAACCCTCCGCTGTCGCCGCTCTCGCTGCTCTCGCCGTTCTCGCGGTGGCGTTTGTCCGTAAACACTGCTGAGGACTCTCCCCCCCCCCCCCCCTCCCCCGCCGTCGCCGTCGCCGCCGCCCGCAACACCAACCCCATAGATGGCGCACAAGTTCTTGTCTCTTGCGTTCTTGTGCTTCCTCCGGGTTCCCTCTTGCCATGATCCGCCGCCCGCCTCCCGCAACCATACCCGACATGCCTGCCGGTTTCGTCCATGAAGACGACCGGTTTGCTCAAGTCTCCATGCCTATCGGAGGCATCGGCGTGGGCAATGTCTGCCTCACCGGATACGGCGCGCTTGAGGATTTTTCCATCCATCATCGCCCGGCCAAAACCGCGCTCCCCGATGGCTGGCAGCCCACCGAAGCCGCCTTTAGCCTGCTTCACATCAAGGGTGCTGGCAAGAATGGCCAGTCTGAAACCCGCCTGCTCGAAGGCCCCATCCCGTCCGGAAAAATCTATGCGTCCGGATTAAAGTCACAAGGGTATCTTTCCGGCGACACCGGCTGGATGCGCTCGCCCCGTCCGCATTCGCGCCAGCACAGCCAGAAAACCAACCCCCTGGCGGCTCGCGCTCGCGGCAATCCGGTAAACCTCCCCTTCCCCCCCTCTATTTATGACACGGCATTATCTTCTCGTCTCCCTCGCCACCCTCGCTCCCGTTCTTGGTGTTGCCGCGCAAGCCGCCACGATTCCGCTCACGCCCGCGAGCGAACCCGCTCCCGTCGGCATTGCGCGCGTCGCACTCCCCGATAATTCCGGTTGGACGTTCACCGCCACCGCCGACATCACCGCGCCGGTGAGTGTCGCCCTCGGAGCCTTCTCCGCCGGATCCCGCGAATTTTTCACTCTCACCGCCAGCATCGCCGCGACCCCCGCCAGCCGTGCCGCCTTCAACGGCGCTGCGCGTCTCGAAACCGGCTGGCGCGACGACAAAGACGTGGACGCCGTCACAATTGATACGGATCTCGGTTACGCAAATCGCACCCTTGCCGTTGCCACGCCCGCTGGCTGGAACGGCGCCGCCATCCCCCTCCGCCTCGCTGGTCCCGCCGCCCAGGCCACCGTCACCCAAGGCGTCCTCTCGCTTCTCGTCACCAACCTGAAACGCGGCGACAGCATCACGCTTCAAAACCTCCGCATTCACGCCGGGTTTCCGGAAAACGACACCGCTACCGCCACCGCCACCTCGGACGCCGGCGACTTAAGTATCATATTACCCGATACGAAATTCTCTTTCGCGCCCAACCTCTTCCCCGGCTTTTTTCCTGATTCGCCCGAACTGCTCAAAACCATCGCCTTACCCAAGGATGCGAAGCAGGAAGTCGTTCTGGAAGACGAGCAAACCCGATGGGGCACGCCGCTGATTCCGCTCGCCGGCGCGGACGCAAAACCCGCAACCGTCTGGCTGACCTGGTGGCTGCGCTACAGCGAACACGCCAACACGCATGGTTTTCCCGGCCCTGTGCAACTCGAGTTTTACAAAAACACCGGCGGCGCATTCAGCCGTTTGCCCACCCGTCACGTCCCGCTGGACGACTTTGGCGCGGGACGCCTCCCGGACTTTTCCGGCACTCGTTTCAACTACGTCCTTGGTCCCGTCACGCCGCCGCAAGGCGCGACGCACATCCGCGTTTTTACGCACTACCAGCCCAAACTCCAGGCATGGGAGGCGCAGCCGCGCATCGCCAATTGGGGCAAAATCCACATCGACAGCGTGGCCCTCTGGCAGGCGTCCGCCACCGACCCCGCGCCCGCCGCATGGAATGCCGGCACCCCCTACGCCAATCTTCTCTCCGCCGCGTCCGCAAGCTCGGGTTTGGATTCGGGTTCGGGTTTGTCAGCAAAACTTCCCGCCGCGTATCCGGTTCGTGCCGCGCAAAAGCAAAACACCGTCACGCTCTTCAACATCCGCCAGCCCGACGCCAACCTCTTTTTCGTCGAGGACGGCGCGCCCGCTCCGCGCCTCAAACTCGGACTCGGCAACCTGCTGCCCATTACGCGCACTCTCGCCGTCAACGGCAGTGTGGTGGATTGGGAGGGCAAAACCGTGCAGACCTTCTCCAGCAAAATTTCCCTCGCGCCCTACCAGACCTCGGAATTCTCCCCCGACCTGTTTGGCGGTAAAACACCGCCTGCCCTCGGCGCGTACCAGATCGATTTCACCGTCACCGAGGACGGCGAAACCTGCACCTCCACCGGGATCCGCTTTGCTTGGCTGCGCCGTTACGAACGCAGTGCCGCCGATTTTGCCAGCGAGGATTATCCCTTCGACATGCACCCCGACGCCATCGCCGCCGACGACGAGTGTCCCTACGACCGCGCCGAAACGGATTTCCAGTTGCGCCTCATGCGTCTCATCGGTGTGCGCGGCATTCGGATACAAAGCCGGTATCCCGGCCTCGACCTGCGCAACCCCGACCCCGAGGCGGCGGCTGCCGGAGCGCGACGCAAGGTCCGGCGCTGGCGCGAAAACACCCTGCCGCTCATGCGCAAGCACGGCATCAAGGGCTGGGTCTCCTTCATGGAACAAGGCCGCGGACGCTCTCCGAAGACCCCCGCCGGGTTCGCCGCCTTCCGCGCCTACAACATCGCCCAGATAAAAGCCTTTGGCGACGACGCCGAATTTTTCCTCTTCGGCAACGAGGGCCTCGGACGCCACACGCCGGACAACCTCGACGAGAGTTGCTGGACGCGGAGCGCGTGGGACGGCTCCACTCGCGACTGGATGCTGGCGTATCGGGAAACCTACGACGCCCTCCACGCCGCGCTCCCCGCCGGCGCCCCCAACGCTCTCATCGGCCCCTCGCACGCCGGTGATCCCCTCGGCCACGTCGCCCGCCAGTTCGGGAAAATGTTCGGCCCCGAAACCGGCCCGCTCGACATCTGGGGATTTAACATTTACGGCAACGCCGCCCAATCCGCCCGCGCCATCCACAACCAGCTCGCCGCCGACGGCCGCACGCCGAAGTTCGGCGCGATTCCCGAGACCGGTCTCAGCGTGGCCGCCAGCGGCCCCGCCCGCGTATCCGGCGAACAACGACAGGTGCGCGCCGTCGTGGAAACCTACGTGACCACCAAGGCGCTTGCGCCATGGGTGAAGCGCATCGCGTGGTTTATCGTCCACAACCGGCGCTCCGCGCAGGAAAACCATCAAATGTTCGACGCCGACTGGACGCCGCGTCCGGTCGCCGCCGCCTACCACGTCCTCAGCGCCACGCTCGGCGCGGGGCGCATCGAACAAAAAATCGACGTTCCCGGCGGCGGCGAGTTTTACGTCTGGCGCAAGATGATCGACGGTTCGTCCATCGGCATCGGCTGGTCCGCCTCGCAGGGCGCCGTGGCCCTCGACACCGGCGTGGACGCCGTCGAGGTGCGCGACCTCTTTGGCAACACCCGAAAACTGGCGACCCGGGGCGGCGTCGCCGCCATCCCGCTTGGCGTGAATCCGGTTTACGTCCTTGGCGCGAAAAAAATCGAAAGAAGCAGCCTGCTTGACATCGGCCTTCGCAACAGCACGACGAACATCAAGGCGCGCACCGTCACTCTCGACATTCGCAACAACACCGATGCCGAGCAAAAAATCACTGTCGCCAACGATACCCCTCCCCCCCTCCTGCTTTCGCCGTCCAAAGTGACCCTCGACATCCCGCCCCGCCAGATGGTCTCGCGTGACTTCAGGGTCAGTCTTCTCGACCATGACGACCGCCAGCGTTCCACGGTCAACCTCGGCATCACGACCGCCGACGGGCTTTCCTTCGCGGCCAGGCTCGCCAGCACCTTTGCCCGTTGCGTCCGCGCCCCCGCCGGCTTCATCCCCGACGGCACCTGGCGCGGCTGGGAACAGGCCGACTTGCTTCACGCCGACCGTCCCGGCCAGGTCGAGCTTTACGGCGCGCCAGGATGGAAAGGTCCGCAGGACATCAGCGCCGTCATTCGCACAATGTGGGACGAACGCTTTTTTTATGTCGGCGTCGAAACGCGCGACGATGTTTTCAGCGCGGGCGGACACCCCGCTCACGAGCTTTTCCTCGGCGACGCGCTGGAAGTCGGTTTCGATTTTGAGCACGCCGGTTCCAACGATGCCGTGCTCTGGCAATTCGCCGCCGGACTCACGCCGCAAGGCCCGGCCATTTATCGCCACGTCCCCGTACCCGACGGGCCGGTAGCGGTGGATACACGACGATTCATCGTCAAAAAAACCGGCGTCAACGGCAACGCCATCCACCAGATCGCCATCCCCTGGAGCGCGGCGGGCGATTTCAAACCCGCGCCCGGCAAACAAATCGGCTTCGGCGTGATTGTTGACGACGGAGACGGCGTGCGCGGCGACCGCAAGTTCATCAGTTGGTTCGGCAGCGGCGTGAGCAGCAAAAAGCCCAATAACCTTGGCGAAATCATTTTTGTCGAACGCC
>JAISAX010000327.1 GCA_031266495.1 Opitutaceae bacterium | reverse complement strand
CCGCGTACCCTGCCGCCAACCCGACCGGGGCGCCCCCCACCCCCCCCCCCCCCCCCCCTCTCCCGCAGAAAACACCTTCGAACTCATCGTATCCAACCCGCCCTACCTCACCGACGCCGAAGTCGCCGCCGCCGAGCCGGAAGTCCGCGACCACGATCCGCGCGCCGCGCTCGTGGCGCCCGAAGCCGGCCTCGCCGACCTGCGCGCCATCATCGACCAGGCCCGCCCCCGCCTCGCCCCCGGCGGACTCCTCGCGCTCGAAACCGGCACCGCCCATCATGACGCCCTCCGCACCCTCGCCGAGGCGCGCGGTTACACCGCCATCGAGTCCATGCGCGACCTCGCCGGGCGCCCCCGGTTTTTCCTTGCGAGGGCGCCAAACCCATAAAGTTACTTCTCTGCTTGAATTACCCGGCTCCTGCGCCTACCGATTCACTCCCAACTCTTACATCTTCATGGACACTATTTCTCGCGACAGTAACGGCACCAGCTACCTCCCGGTGGCTGGTGTCATCCTTGGCGTCATCGGCCTTGTGCTTGGTGGCGTTGCTCTTGCCAAAGTATCCACCATCAACAAGCAGCTTGTCAGTCATGGTGATATCGCCTCCCGCGCCTCCGCTGCGGAGGATCAGGCGCAGAATGCCGCCGCCCTTGCCAACCAGATCAACCAGCGCATCGGCGCAGTTGAAAAACACGCGAACGAGATCCAGACCGCCACTGCCTCTGCCTTCCAGAATGCCGGTTCCACCATCCAGGAGATGCGCAGTGAGATCGTGAAACTCCAGGACACGGTTGCCGGACGCCGCCCGTCCGTTGCCGTCACCCCCGGCAACCAGCAGACCGGCGGCGGCACCACCACCCAGCCGCGCACGCCCGTCGTTGCCGGTGCCGGCGAGTACATCGTCAAGAGCGGCGATAACGGCACCCGAATCGCTGCGGCCAACGGCGTGAAACTCGCCGACCTCATGGCAGTCAACCCCGAGGTAAACTGGAACCGCCTCCACGTCGGACAGAAGCTGAAGCTTCCCCAGCGCTGAGCGCCCGGCCCATTTTGGCCACAAGAAATTCGTATCAAAACCATTTTTGCCTCCCCTCTTCGCCGGGGGGAGGCTTTTTTGTGTGCTGATGCAACCACCCGAAAAACTCGCCACCACACCGCTTCCGCCCCGCTGGGAACGCCTCGACCAGCGCACGCTGGCGAGCACCCGCGTCTTCGATTTGCAGAGCGTTCGCTTTCGCCATCCGCGCCGCGCCGTGGAGCGCGATTTTGTCGTCATCGACGCGCCCGACTGGGTCAACATCGTTGCCCGCACCACCGACAACCGCATCGTCCTCGTCAACCAGTTCCGCTACGGTTCGGACGAATTCTCGTGGGAGACGCCCGGAGGCGTCATCGAGCGCGGCGAGGATCCCGTCCACGCCGGCCTGCGCGAGTTGCAGGAAGAAACCGGCTACGGCGGCGGCCAGGCGCGGCTGCTCGGCAGCATCCGCCCGAATCCGGCGATCATGAACAACCATTGCCACTTCGTGCTCGCCGACGGAGTCGAGCCGCTGCACGCGCAAGCCTGGGATGCCGACGAGGAACTGCAAATGGCGCTGCTCCCGTCCGACGACGTTTACGCGCTCGCCCGCACCGGCGGTATCACCCACAGCCTGACACTCTGCGCGCTCTTCCTCTGCGAGCCGCTCCGCCAAGCCGCCCCGTAGCCGCAGGCCTCTGCGCCTGTGTGGTGACGGATCGGCAGGAAAGCGTCGCCGGTTGTGCCAGCCCGGCACCGCCCGACGCGCCTGTCTCCCCGTCACAACGCAAACGCCAGCAACCCGCCCGCCGCCACGAGACCCCCGGCCACGCGGGCGATCATCGTCCGCTTTTGCAGACCCATGCCAAGCGCCAGACCGGCCGCATGGAGTATCACCGTAGCCACTACAAACCCCGGCGCATACGAAAACGCGCTCGCCGACGCCGGCATCTCCGCGCCGTGCGCCATGCCGTGGAAAATCGCGAACAACCCCGTCACCGCCATCCCCGCCGTCACCGGCAGACGGACGGCAAACGCGATCAGCAATCCGAGTGCGAGCAACGACGCCGCGATGCCCTGCTCGACGCCCGGAATGACAAACCCGGAAATCGCCGCCCCGGCCCCCGCCGCCATCAGACCGACAAACGCCGACGGCACCAGCCAGCGCGCGCGTCCCCCGAGGATCGCGGCCCAAAGCCCCACGGCCGTCATCGCCAGCAAATGATCCCAGCCGGTGAACGGATGGGCGAAACCGCCACCGAAGTCCCACGTCAGCTCATGCCCGCCATCGTGGCCCGGGTGCGCATGGGCGAGAGCCGGCAGGAGAACGAAACCGGCGAGCAAAAGGACGGAACGGAGCGGGAATCGGGTGTTTTTCATGGGATCGTATAGGCACCGGACGGAAAGCAATTTCCGGGCCAGCCTGTGTGGCGCGGGCGTCCCGCCCGCATCCGACGTGGCACGGGCTTCCAGCCCGTGTTTCATTGAGCGTCGAGGAGAAGTTGTCGCCACGTTCGTGTCGGACGTGCCTGTGCGCCCCTGTCGACCCCGCCCTCTCCGGAATCTCGCTGTCTCCGGTGAGATTAGTGTGGAAAAACCGGCCACACCCGCTTTACGCATGGACCCTGTTTTCCAAGACGTGAGCGTTTCCACTTCCGCCGCATACCAATCCGCCACAAAGCGCCGCTTTGCGGCCACCGGCGTGTCCTCGTGACCGCGCATCCCCCTCCCCTCGCGCACCAAGCCCTTTTTTCCCATCCAGAAACCCGACCTGATGAACGTTGCCGAAATCACATCCAAGGCGAAGGTCCTCCTTGAGGCCCTCCCCTACATCCAGGGCTTCCGCGGCTCCACCTTCGTAGTCAAATACGGCGGCAGCTTCATGGACGATCCCGATCCCGCCGTGCGCAACCGCGTGGCCTACGACATCGCCTTTCTCGCCGCCTGCGGCATCAACGTCGTCGTCGTCCACGGCGGCGGCAAGGCCATCACCCGCGCCATGAAAGAGTCCGGCATCCAGGCGCAATTCGCCCGCAACGGCATGCGCATCACCGACGAAGCCACCATCGGCATCGTCAAGCGCACCCTCAACGACGTCGTCAACAAGGAAGTCTGTGAAGCCATCGCGCTCGCCCGCGCCCGCCCCAAAGGCCTTCCCGGCGACACCGTCCTCGTCTGTGAAAAACTCACCATCGACGACGACGGCAACCCCATCGACCTCGGTTACGTCGGCGAAGTCACCGAAGTGAAAGTGAAGCTCATCAAAAAAGAAATCGCCGACGGCAACATCCCGGTCATCTCGCCCGTTGCCGAAGGACTCGACGGCAAACCCTGCAACGTCAACGCCGACCTCGTTGCCAGTCGCGTCGCCGCCGCCATGCGCGCCCGCCGCCTCGTATTCATGAGCGACGTCCCCGGCCTCCTTGCCGACCCCACCGATCCCGCCTCGCTCATCTCCACTCTGCGCATCGGCGACGTTGACGAACTCAAGCGCACCGGCGTCATCGACAAAGGCATGCGCCCGAAAGTCATGAGCGCCGTCCGCGCCCTCAACGAAGGCGTCCACCGCGTCCACTTCATCGACGGCCGCCTCCCGCATTCGCTCCTCCTCGAAATCTTCACCGACCGCGGCATCGGCACCGAAATCGTCCACGCCTAGGCCTCCGTCTTCGACTCCGGCAATTTCAAATCTGAAATTTCAAATTCCGGATTCTCCGCATTCCGCACTTCCCATGTCCACCATCACGCAAGTCCGCACCACCACCGCCGAACTCTACGACGCGTATGTCCTGAAAAACTACGGCCGCCCCACCCTCACGCTCACGCGCGGACGCGGCGCGCACGTGTGGGACGACACCGGCCGCGACTACCTCGACTTCACCTCCGGCATCGCCGTCAACGCGCTCGGGCATTGCCACCCGCACTGGGTCGCCGCCGTGCAGCGCCAGGCCGCCGAACTCACCCACGTCAGCAACCTCTTCCGCAATCCCAACCAGGGCGAACTCGCCCGCCGCCTCGTCGGTTATGCCGGCCCCGGACGCGTCTTTTTCTGCAACAGCGGCGCCGAAGCCAACGAAAGCCTGATCAAACTCGCGCGCCTTCACGGCATGAAGCGCGCCGGCGGCGAGGAAGGCAAAATCTTCAAAATCATCTGCGCCAAAAACGCCTTCCACGGCCGCACCTACGGCGGCATGAGCGCCACGCCGCAGGAAAAAATCCAGCACGGTTTTCGCCCGCTCGTCCCCGGCTTCGCGTTCGGCGAACTCAACAACCTCGCCTCGTTCGAGGCGCTCGTGGACGACCAGACCGCCGCCATCCTCATCGAAACAATCCAGGGCGAAAGCGGTATCAACCCCGCAACGACAGAATTTCTCCGCGGCCTGCGCGACCTCTGCAACCGACGCAATCTCCTCCTCCTCCTCGACGAAGTGCAATGCGGCATCGGCCGCACCGGCAAATTCTACGCCTTCGGGCACGCCGACATCCAGCCCGACGCCATCGGCATGGCCAAGGGACTCGGCGGCGGCATGCCCATCGGCGCGGTCTGGATCGGCGAAAAATCCGCCGACCTCTTCCAGCCCGGCATGCACGGCACCACCTTTGGCGGCGCCCCGCTCGCCTGCGCCGCCGCCCTCGCCGTCCTCGACGTGATCGAAAAAGAAAACCTCCTCGACGCCATCACCCGCCACAGCCCGGCCTGGCACGCCGCGCTCCGGCAACTCGTCGCCGATTTTCCCGAAAAAGTCGTCGCCATCCGCGGCCAGGGCTACCTCGTCGGCGTCCAGCTCGCCACCGACCCGGCACCCTTCGCCGCCGCCCTGCGCGAAGCCGGCCTGCTCGTGCCGCTCTCCGGCAACAACGTCTTCCGCCTCCTCCCGCCGCTCACCGCCACGCCCGCCGAACTCGCCCGCAGCGTCGAAATCATCCGCAACGTGCTCAAAAACGCCTGAACCACTTCGCCAAACCGCGACAGACCGTCCTCCCCCTCCCCCCCCGTATTCATCATCCAATGACCTCTGCTGAAATCGCCAACGCCCTTCCCGCCCAGGCCGTCACCACCATCGACGGACTTCCGTTCCCGAAAATCGCCACCGGCAAAGTCCGTGAGAACTTCGATCTCGGCGACGCCCTCCTCATCGCCGCGAGCGACCGCCTCTCCGCGTTCGACGTTATCCTCCCCGACGGCATCCCCGGCAAAGGCATCATCCTCACCCGGATCAGCAACTGGTGGTTCGCCCAGGCCGCGCAAGCCGGCATCATCGAAAACCACCTGCTCCCCGACCAGGCCGCCGAGTTCGCCCGCCGCGGCATCACCAGCCGCGACATCCAGCTCCGCTCGATGATCGTCCGGAAACTGAAACCCCTCGCCATCGAATGCATTGTCCGCGGCTACCTCGCCGGCAGCGGCTGGTCCGCCTACAAAAAGACCGGTGAAGTCTGCGGCCACAAATTGCCCGCCGGCCTCCGCCAGGCCGAACGACTCCCGCAACCCCTCTTCACACCCACGACCAAGGCCCCCAAAGGCAAACACGACGAGCACATCAACGACGAACAGGGCGCGGCCATCGTCGGCCCCGCGCTCTACAAAAAAGTCAAGGATGCCAGCCTCGCCCTGTATCAACTCGGTCACGACAAGGCGGCGAAGGCCGGCATGATCCTCGCCGACACGAAGTTCGAATTCGGCACCGACGCCGCCGGCAACCTCGTCCTCATCGACGAAATCCTCACGCCCGATTCCTCCCGCTACTGGCCCGCCGACGAGTACGCCTCCGACCAGTCACCGCCGAGCTACGACAAGCAATACGTCCGCGACTACCTCCTGGCCATCAAGTGGGACCAGACTCCTCCCGCGCCCGCGCTTCCCGCCGAGGTCATTCGCAACACGCAAAAAAAATACCTCGCCGCGCTGAAAAACCTGCTCGGCTGAACCCGGCACGCAAAACATCCCCGAAAACACAAAAGCGGCGGGCAAAAGCAGTCTTCGCGTCTGCCATGCGGGTTTGCCTTTGCCCCTGCCCTTGCCCCTGCTGAAGGGCATCGTCAGATTTGAAAAATCCGCATGCTAACCCAAGTTCGTCAGCTGGAAAGGAACAGGTGTTGTGAATCAGCACGTTGCATAATTTGATGGCTGATTTTCGACACTACGTTTGTGATTTGGCGCGCTCCTTTCGGCAATTGTAATCCCATGCCCTAGCGCGTCCGACGCGGCCTGCTTGCCGTGCGCCCGGCCCATCGCCTGCGCGAAGATCGCCCGCAGCTCGTGGTTGGGCTTGTTCACGTTCAGCCCGAGCCCGCGGAGCCACGACACGTTTTTTTCGAAAACCGCATCCCGCTCTTTCCGGTTCGCGCCCGGCACGATGTAGTCGCCGGCGCTGTCGCCGCGCAGCTCGCACATGTCCGCCCACACGCTCTCCTCAATGCGCACCGAATACTCGTTGCCCTTAGGCGCGGCCTCGTCGGTATCCAGCACGAAGATACGCCGCTCGCCGCCCACCAGCAGCACCCATGATCACCGCGCCATCACGGCCGATCCGCGCCGCAACCCCAAGTTACCGCACAACGTTGCCGCCAGCCACCGAGCCGGATGGTTAAACCACGCATCATCCATCGCCGACCGCAGCCGCGCCAGCGTCAGGTCGTCCACCGGCTTGCGGAGCCGCCGCGTCGTGCCGTCCGGCTTCCACGCCCGAAACTTCGCCAAATCCGGCAGACGCAGAGCCCGCATCGCCTTGCCCGTCATCGCCCGCTCCGAGACGACCATGCGGGCCTGGTTGACCGTGCTCGCCGCCGTCGTCCGCGCGGCCGCCACGGACGCCGGTCCCTTCGTCGTCGCGGCCTCGCCATGTACAGTCCGGATGACCAGCCGCAACGCGGAGATCGCCTTGTACCCGCTCGAGCCCGTCTCCGTGTCGATATTCCGGCCCGGGGCATCAGCCATGAAAGCCGCGATCACATCGCCGATCGACGCCACACCCTTGCGCTTGCCGATCACGCCCAGCCGATCGAGCAGACCCTCCACGCCAAACCGCACTGCCATCTCACCCATCGCGGGCAGATCGATGCCGAGCCGGGCACACGTCACGGCACCGTTGAGCGTCTCGACCAGCGCATCCCGCACCCGGCGCGCCGTCTCCACGTCGATCTGCCCCAGCGACTGGTAGATCCTCACCGGCCCCTTCGGACCCTCCACCAACATGCGAAAGTAGATCTTCGGGAGACGGTTGAAATCGAGGTAACGGTCATCAGAATTATTGGCTCTGGGCTTGGTGATTTGATGCGTTTTTTGATGTTTTTCCGATGCGAAAGCTGATGCGTTGGCAAGGCAAAACATGATCAAACATGGAGGGTTATTTTCGTCCGGCCAGACCTGATTCCCTCAGATTCCGGAAAGCAAACAGGCCACTAACCTGTTGGTTAGCGGCCTGTTAAAGAGTGGCGCATCCGTAGGGAGTCGAACCCCAAACCTTCTGATCCGTAGTCAGATGCTCTATCCAATTGAGCTACGGATGCGTTTCAGACTGACGAGCCGCGAGAGTTAGGTAACGCCGCCCGACCCTGGCAAGGTTTTTTCTGACAAAAAACAAACTTCCTCCCCGCCCCCTCTCCAGATGGGCATTTTTGCACTTCCTGTCCTGTCCCCTCCCCTGCACACACACCACGCCTCGGCACTCCACTCCCCCCCCCCCCAAGCCCCAGGCTCCTTGCAGGTAATGTCTTCTTTCCATTTGCCTGCACGCCAACATACGATTCGCTCGCATCCCGAATGTTATTGCGATCCCTGTTCACCTGCCTCGTTGCCACCGCTCTTGCTCTTCCCGTCAAACTCCCCGGCCAGAGCCAGATCCGCATCGCCGGCTCCGATATGTTTGCCGCAGAAATGACGCGCGAACTCACCTCCTTTGCCCAACGCAACGACCTCAAGCTCGAACTCGGCTTCAAGGGCAGCACCGCCGCCCTGCTCGCGCTCCGGAACAATGAAGCCGACCTCGCCATCGCGGTCATCGGCCCGCTCAGCCCCAAACCCGATGACCGGTTCATCACTCGTCCCGCCGCCTGGCAGACCGCCGTCATCGCCATCTGCGAATCCGGCGCCTCCCTCAACCAGATCACCTTCGACCAGCTCGCCGGCATCTACAACCAGAGCGAGACGACCAACATCCGCCGCTGGGCCGATCTCGGCGTCCCCGGCGTCCAGGCACAGCGCACCATCCGCCCCATCGCCATCAGCCAGCGCTCCAGCCTCACCAGCGAACTCGCCCTCGCCACCGCCTCTGCGGGAGGCGACCACGCGCTCAAGTCCACCGTCACGGTCGTCGACACCGCCGCCGCCGCGCTCGCCCGCCTCGTCGGCGACGAAAGCGGCATCGCCATCCTCCCGCTCGCCTCGCAGGCCACGACGCCCGCTATCAAGGTGCTCCTCGTCTCGCGCAGCCGGGAAGACACCGCCTACGCGCCCACGCCCGAAAATCTCCAGTCCGGCACCTACCCCTTCCGTCTGCCCGTCCAGTTCGTTTTCCGGAAGGAAGACGCGGCCAGACTCCGGCCCGTCCTCCGCGAACTCCTGAGCGAGGATGCCGAAAAGATGTGGACTGCCGCCGGTTTTGTCCCCCTGCCGGTCTCCGTGCGCAACGAACTCGTTTTCGAGCTCGAAACGCTCTGAACGAAAGCCTGAAAACCTGAAATACCGAACGCTGCGTGAACGACTCCGCCGCTCTCATCGCCGCCCGGGCCGGTGGTTTTCAAGACGCCCTGCTTTCCTGGTATCGCGTCCACCGGCGCGCCTTGCCCTGGCGCGAAACGCCCTCGCTCTACAAAACGGTTGTCAGCGAATTCATGCTGCAACAAACCCAGGTCAAGACCGTGCTCCCCTACTTCGCCCGCTGGCTGGAGGCGTTTCCCGATTTTTCCGCCCTCGCCGCTGCGCCCGAGGACCGCGTGCTCAGGAACTGGGAAGGACTCGGCTACTACACCCGCGCGCGCAACCTCCACAAACTCGCCCGCGCTCTCGCCCTGCTGCCCACCCCCCCGCGGACACGCGACGCATGGCTCGCCCTGCCGGGCATCGGACCCTACACCTCCGCCGCCATCACCAGCATTGCCTTCGGCGAACAGGCGGCGGTCGTTGACGGCAATGTCGTCCGTATCCTCGCTCGCCTTACCGCCGATGCCACGGAATTTCGCGACAGCGCCACCGCCTCCAAAGCCTTCGCCCCGCTCGCCGACGCCTTGCTCAATCCGTGCGACCCGGGCAACCACAACCAGGCCATGATGGAGCTGGGCGCCACCGTCTGCCACCGGCAGAATCCGCTCTGCACCGTCTGCCCGGTCCTCACCTTCTGCGCCGCCCGGTGCGAAGGCGCTCCGGGATCGACTGAAAGATATCCGCGGCTCGCCGCCAAAACCATCACGGCCCTCAGCGTCGATCGCCTGTGGTGCGTGCATGACCGGAAACTCCTGCTCCACCGCGCCGCCGCCGGCTCACGCCGGTTCGCCGGCCTCCACGAACTCCCCTCCGCCGAACACCTCGACCTCGCGCCAGCCGCCCTCGCCACGGCCGCGCCGCACATTCTCGCGAAGAAAAAACGCGGCATCACCCGCTACGCGATCACCGAGACGATCCGCGGCCTCGCCTCC
Source organism: Opitutaceae bacterium (assembly GCA_031266495.1). The sequence goes on along the minus strand of JAISAX010000327.1, from coordinate 1,871 downwards.
CCGCCCGCGCCGGTCCTCTCGCCCGCCACCTGCCCGCCGGGGCTTGTCTGGGTGCCACTCGCCACACTCGACACCATCACGCTCTCCGGCCCGCACCGGCGCTGGGTCAGCGAACTCCTCGGGTAACTGTCAACTGATGTTACGCGAGAGGCGGCGTGGCACGGGCATCCATCCTGACGCTTCGCTAATGAAGAATGACGAATACAGAATGCAGAATGAGGTGCAGGAGCTTCGGTTTCCGCAGGGATCGGCCCATTCTTCATTCTGCATTCTTCATTAGCGAAGCGTCAGGACGCCCGTGCCACACGCCTCAGCCGAACCGTTTTTCGATCAGGCCGAGCACGCGTTCGCGCGAGGTGCGGATATCGCCAGGCGATACGCGCGGACTCAACTCCAGCGTCAGCCTGTGCTCCGGTTTCCAGAAACCGCTGATCATGTCGAAATCGACCCTTCCCGCGCCCACGGGCTGGTGATCGCGGCCATTGCTGTCCACGTCATGCAAATGGAAGCCGAGCGTGCGACCGGCGTTCTGTTCCAGGTGTTTTTTGTGATCGAGCAAACCCAGGCTGCGCTTGATCTCCGCATGGCCGGTGTCGTGCCAGTACCCGCAAGGCGACGGCTTCACCAGCGCCTCGAACAACGTGTCGAAATCATCGTCCAGCGGCAGTTCCTCGAACCGCTCGCGGTTCTCGCAACCGATCAGGATGTTTTTTTCCAGCGCGTAGGCCCGCACCTCGTTCAGGCTCTTGATGACCTGATTCCAGAACGGCACCATTCTGGCGCGCAGTTTTGCGCAGGATTTTTTCAGCAACGCCTGGTAACGCTCGTTCGTCGCCATCTCCGTATCGGAGGAAGAGCGCAGGAACGCTTTCAGACGGCGTCCCGGCGACATCCAGAAAAACCGCACGCGGCCCAGATGCGTCACCATCACGGACGCCCCGACCTGCACGGCAAAATCGATCGAACGCAGCGTGTACCGCAGCCACTGGTCCAGTTCGCGCCGGTCCCGCGACGAAGGCTCGAACAGGTTGGGCGCCGCCTGGTTCACACTCGTGGGGAGCGGACAGAAATTGTGGATTGAACGGACCTGGATCATCCCCTCCTCGAGCGCCCGCAGGATGCCCGGCACCAGCAGCAACCGGATGCCATGGCTGAGCTCGACATGGCTGAAACCCAGATCGGCTATCTCCCTGAGCATCCCGTACCCATCGTTGTGACGAAAGGAATTCCAGCAAGTAGAGAGAGCGAGAGTCGGTTTCACAAAATTAAAGAGCGGACAGATGAAGACACCGAAAAGAAATTGCATTCTTTTTGCAATCTTCTCCTTTTCGATGGCTGTGGCAGGGATCCGGCAGCGGGTTTTTCAAAGTGGCAACGCAACCAGGCGGGCCGGGTCATTTCAAGCCGCGAAAACGCAAAAAAACGCTCCCCGGCAGGGAGCGTTTGCACATTTCATGAATAAAAAGTTATCCGCTTATTCGGCGTAACGGCGGCGGAGCATCTGGGTAAAGGCCTGGACCTTTTCCTTGCGACGGCGGCGCTCGCAGGGTTTTTCGAAGTAGCGCTTGGCACGGACATCCTTGATGACGTTCTCGCGTTCGAGCTTCTTTTTCAGGCGGCGGATGGCCCGGTCAACTGGCTCGTTTTTGCGGATTTTGATTTCGATGGGCATGTTGGAAACGACGGTCGGTAAAAGTGAAAGCGGTTAACCAGACATCTGGCCGCGAGCGCGTCAACGGCAATTTTTCGTCGTTTCGGGAGGTCCAGAGAGAACTTGACCCATAAGAGAGTCGAGGAAGACAGGAGGGAGAAGGAGGATGCTTGGATGAAGGAGAGGAGCGCGCATGGCGAGGAGATCAGCCGGAGCGAGA
>JAISAX010000247.1 GCA_031266495.1 Opitutaceae bacterium | reverse complement strand
GCTCCGTTCGTCAGCCAGTTCGTGAACCTCATCGCATCGTACACACTCACGTAGTTCACCGGCTTTTTCGGGTCCGTCGCCGTGTAGCTCCAGTTCCCTTCCGACCCGGCGCGCGTGATGCCGCATCCATAGTAGCTCGCGCCGGTGTTGGCCATATCCGGGTTGTAGAGTCCGTAGGTGTCCGAGGTGGACGCCACCGCGTTCAGGAACTCCGCATACTGACCGCTCGTCACCTCCGTCTTGCCGATCTCGTACAGGTAGGGCACCGACCCGTAACCGTACGTCCCTCCGTCATACTGCATCTTGCGGGTGTCTCCCGCGTTCCCGGGGCTGCCGATCGTTACCGTGTCGATCGTTATGCCCCAGGCCGCTGTCGCGGCCCCCAACGTAAAAGCCGCCGCGACCAGCACGGCTGCGTAGTTTGTTTTTGTTCCTGTCTTTGTCTTTTGTGGTGTTTTCATGAGGAAGGAAAATTTTGGATTCGAGATTTCAGATTCCGGAATGCGGGACGCGGGCGGGGGGGGGGGGGGGAGATGAGCGGGGGGCAGGGTTGCGGACCGCTCCGCAAGGGCAAGCGGCGTGCCGGGCAAGGTTGCGGTTGCGGACGGAAGGGCAAACGGTCCGTAGCGCAGGCTTCCAGCCTGCATTCGAGTGGATAGCGCGAAGCGCAGTAACTTTGGTTCGCGAACCGGAGAAAGGAAGCCGCGCTTCGCGCAAAGAGAAAGAAGGCAGGCAAGATGCCTGCGCTACGCGGAGAGGCAACGCTCACGGGCGATTGGCGGAAAAAGCCCGTGCCACTCGATCCGGCGGCTTCGCCGTCAGCGGGCGAGACGCCCGCGCCACTCCAGACTACGTCACGGCCATTAGCCTTTGGCTGCGGGCTGCGGAAATTATACTAACCCCAACCACCGCGTTGTCAAGCACTTTTGCACCTTTTTTTACGCCATTTCTGTTCCCTCCTGCGCTCTTTTCCCGCGTACGCACGCCTCGCCCGGTGGCGGTTGGCGTTGTTATAGGGTGCGTGGCGACAGCAATCATGTGGCGGGTCTGGTATAAAACGAAAATCCACGTTGCCCGGAAATTTCATGCCCTGTCAAGCCAGGGATTTTATTTAAGGCCAAAAGGCCAAAACATTGAACAAAATCCGCCGTAAACGAACCCGGTTATCCTATCCCGGCAAACCGTCCCGGAATCGTCTATTGCAACAGGATTCCCCTTGCGCAATCGCCGGGTATCCGGCCAGGCACGACAGCGCAGCGTTATCCGTCGTCGTGGAATTTCCGGTAACACCGTACAAAATACCCCGCATCCGCGAAACCGCAGGCCCTCGCCACCTCGGCGACGTTGGCCGCCGGATTTTCCAGCAGCCGCCGCGCCCGCGCCATCCGCTCGCCCAGCAAATGACGGTGGAACGAATGGCCGCCAAACTGCGTGAACAACCGTGACACATGGTTGGGATGCAGGCGCAGAAACTCCGCCACCGCCTCGCGCCCGAGCGGCTCGTGCAGGTGCTCGCCGACAAACTGGCAGGCCGCCTGCCACGTGAACCACGCCTTGCCTCCTTCCGGTATGGTCGCCCGCTCCTCCAGCAGCGTCCGCCCTTTCAGCAGGATGATCTCCAGCAGCCGGCGAACGTAGCGTGCGTCCGCCCCCTCCTCTTGTTGCCCGCAGCGGGCCATCGCCGCCAGAAACGCCCGGCCATCGGCATCCAGCGCCGCCGGCGTGTGGTGCGTGAAAAGGAACCGGTGCGACAACCCCTGCCCTCCCGCGCCCGCCTCGCCTTCCGGCGCCGGACGCCGCCGTTTCAACGCCACGAGGAAACGCGTGAGTCCCGGATTGAACACCAGACCGAACGACAGATAACGCGACTCCGCATGCACCTCCATCAGGCAGCGCGGCAACGCATAAATCACCTCGCCCCGCCGCACCTCGACCACGCTTCGCCCGCCGCTCCGCCGCAACACCTCGTATCGCGCCGTCCCCGCCAGGCACAGGCTCAGGCGCGGCCCCTCGACCCCCCCCGCCGTCTCTTCCGCAGGCACCTCCCCGGTGGCAAAATGCACCCTCGCCGGATACCCCTTCCGGAGCATCGCATCGATCAGCGCCCGGAAACGTTCGGTCACATCTGGATCTCGCATTGTTACAATCCTCCATAAAAAGGTGCATTTATCAGCTCGTTTACGAGAAACAGGCAAGTCATGACGAAGAACAGATTGTTACAAAACCTCAATCACGCCATGACCCGATCCACGATTCACGAACCCGCGCGCGACATCCCCGTGGCACGCGAAACCGACATCCTCGTTTGCGGCGGCGGTCCGGCCGGCATCGCCGCCGCCTTCACCGCCGCACGCGCCGGAGCACGCGTGCTCCTCCTCGAACACCATCCCTTCCCCGGCGGCGTCTGGACCGCCGGCGCCCTGACCATCCTGATCGACACCGAAAAAAAACCCGGCCTCAACCGCGAACTCCGCCAGCGGCTCGAAACACGCGGCGCCGCCACTTACTGCAAGCAGTGGCCCGAGTGGACCGTTTACGGCATCGAGGCCATGAAAAGCCTGCTCGACGAGATGACGGAGGAAACCGGGATCGACGTGCAACTCTGCACGCAAGTGACCGCCGTCGCCCGCGAAGGCTCGCGCGTGACCGGCGTATTCACCGAAAGCAAGTCCGGCCGCGAGTTCATCCGCGCCCGTATCGTAATCGACACGACAGGAGACGGCGACGTGTGCGCCCTGGCCGGCTGCCCCTTCGAACACGGCCGCCCCGGAGACGGCAAAGTGCAACCCATGACGCTCTACGGGCGCATCGGCGGCTATCGCGGCACCGGCGCCGCCTGGCATCACCCCATGCTCGACATCGCCCGCAAAGCCGGCTTCCCTATCAGCTACGAGGGCGTGACGCTTTTCCCCCAGCCGGGCCAGCCCGGCGTCTTCATGCTCATGGCCACGCACCTGTGGGGCAGCGGCATCGACGTGCGCGACCTCACCCGCGCCGAACTCCAGGGCCGCCGCGAAATCCGCCAACTCGTCCACCTCCTCAGGACGCAGGGCGGCGACGACTGGAAAGACATCTACCTGATCGACACCGGCCCCTTCCTCGGCGTGCGCGAGGCGCGCCGCATCCTCGGCCGGTATCATCTCACGCATGACGACCTCCGGGCCGGACGCCGTTTCGACGACGGCATCTGCCATGTGCGTTTCAACGTGGACATCCACCATCCCGATCCAGAGGAGGGCAAAAACCTCTATCACCTGCCGATGCAACCCTACGACATTCCGTACCGCTGCCTGCTGCCACGCGACATCGACAACCTGATGACCGCCGGCCGCTGCATTTCGGGCGACCACGTGGCGCACGCGAGTTACCGGGTGACGGGCGACGCCGTCGCCACCGGAGAGGCGGCCGGCCTTGCCGCCGCCCTCGCGCTGGAAACCCGCGTCGATCCGCCCTCCATCGACGTGCCCGCCTTCCTCGCCCGCCTCTCCGCCATGCGCGGCAGGAACCCGCTGCCCTGCCCGGTGGACCCCTCCGTCCCCCCCCCCCCCCCCCGGCATTGTATCCGGCTTTCCCTGCGCCCTACTCCAGATCGGACAGCGCGGTCAGGCCGGGGATTTTTTGGTAATGGCGGTCAAAAGTCAGCACCGCCGCGCCGTGTTCGAGCGCCGTGGCGCCGATGACGATGTCGGGGAGAGGGATGACGTCGCCGCGCCGGTCCATTTCCCAGGCGAGCCGGGCGGCGCGGCGCTGGGCTGCGGGCGTGAGGCCCAGGAACAGCATCGTGCAAAAAGCCGCATCAAAGCGGTCGCGCACATGCGGATCGGCGCGCCCGCGCAGCACTTCGGCCCACACGATGCCGTTGATGGCGAATTCGTATTCGATCTCGAAACGTTGCAGTTCGGCGAGCGGGTCCACCCGCTCGCCGAGTCGTGCGATGAAGAAACTGCTATCGACCAGAACGAGGTTGCTCATAGGATCAAGGCGTGCGCGGAGGGGGGGGGGGGGGGAGGAAAACCGCTTACGTGGAAGTTCCCGGGGAGGGAGGCGTGCCATAGTCGCCCGGATCCTCGTTCAACATGCCGCCGCCTTGCCTCAGGCGCTCCTGTCGCAGCCGGCGTTTTTCGGAGTTTTTCGAGAAACGCCGCACCGCATCGCGGTCGATGTCGGGAGCGTCGAGCAAATCGGAGGGCCTGGGAGCGGCCTCGGCTTCGATCTGTTCGGGCGTGAGGCCAAGCCCTTCGCTGAAAAGGCGGCGCTGCCTGGCACGGCGCGCGGCCTCACGCAGGGCGAACTCTACCGCTTCGCGTTTCGTTTGCCTGCCAGTGAGCAGCATGACTTCGGCAAGTACATTTTCGGGTATTTCAACGGTCATTTTCATTGGCGCAGTGGAATTGTCGCTCACGGTATGGGCCTCGACCCATATCACAAGAATAAAGTATGGGGCATCGCCCAACCTGTTTTTATTAAATATATTGTATGATTTTTAACAGGACCGTCCATACGGGTGCCGGAAAAGCTCCGCGCCGATGATGAGGACGCGGGAGGCAGGCGGCCAGGGTCCAGGCCGTATGGTTTTCGCGGCTCGCCTACCGGGGCAATTCCGCGCGAAAGGGCGCAACCGGCAGCCGATCCGCCCCATAAAGAATCGCCGCCGGCGCATTGGACCACAGGTAACGCACGGCGACAGGCTCGCGAACATCCGGGCTTCCGACGCGAACCGTATCGACAGACTCGATACTCGCCGAGGCCGCCTGAAAACGCCCGTCGGCGCCCGCCACCTCGAACGTTTTCCCGGCAGGACGCTGGTCCGGCGGGATCAATTCCAGCGGCAACGCGCCGGTCCCGCCGGCGAATGTGAGCAACAATCCCGCGCCCCCCCCGCGTCGCACACCGGCCAGGCGCGGCCCCTCGTCGTTCACGGGGCGTCCATAAACGCGCCTCAGCGCGACGAGAGAAAGGCGGCGGGCCAGTTCGCGTTTGTCCGGCGGATGCACATCGCCGGGCGTTCCGAGATCGATCGACACCGCCATGAAATTGCCCGGCTCCTTGGTCAGCGACGCCTGCGCCTCCCGGAAAATCGCCCACTCGGGACGATCCGCGCCATCGGAAGAAAAATTGGGTAACTGCACGAGAAGCGCGGGCAAGGCATCGCCGGACCAGCGCCCTCGCAGGTCGGCCAGGAAGGCGCGCAGCAAGTCGGCATATTTCGCGCGCCGCCCGATGTTTTGTTCGCCCTGATACCAGACCATGCCGCGCAGGGCATACGGGATCACTGGATTGAGCAGCGTATTGAAACAACCGGACGGCGTGTCGCGGTGGCCCGGACCAGGGGGGGGGGAGGGGCGGCGGCGCGTGAACGATTTCCCGATGGCGGCAGCGTCCTGTTTTTCGCGTTCCCATTCACGCATCGCGCGTTCGTGGTCGACGTATTTGGCCGGGTAAGCCGCGAGCGTTTTGCTCCATTTGTCAGCCGCCTCGCGATCGATCCCGGCGGCGCGCAAGGCACCGGCGCTCATCCACGACTCGATAAACGTGCCCGCGACCGCGCTCACGATGAATCCTTGCGGCACGTCGAGGCGCACATGAAGTTCGCGTGCAAACAGGTAGCCGACGGCGGAAAACTCCTTGCGGACGGCGGGCGCGCTCACCACCCACCGCCCCCGAAACTCCGTCTGCGGCGTATCGGAAAACGGCACATGCACCGGACGCCGTACGAATTGCCGGATACCCGGCTCCGGCGGCGCATCGACCGCTTCCTCCGCGCCGACGGATCGCCCCGACGACTGTCCGAGCGACCATGCCATGTTGGACTGCCCGGCGCACAGCCACACATCGCCAACAACGACATCCCGGCTGACCGCCCGTCCGTCGGCGCTTTCGAATAACAAATCTTGCGCCGGACCGGTTTCTTTCAGCGGCGGCAGTGTCGCCTGCCAGCGTCCGGCGGCGTCGGCCTGCGCCTGCGCCACCTGCGAACCGTAGCGCACGGTGACACGCTCGCCCGGCCCGGCGGTTCCCCATACCGGCGCCGGCTTGCCGCGCTGGAGCACCGCATGGTCGCCAAAAAGCGGCGCGGGCTGCGGGCGGGCGGACAACATCAGCGCAAAAACCGGAAACATGCCGGTTGTCATCATATATCGGATACGCATTTTCATGGTAAGACAATTTGTTCCGGAGTGGCACGGGCATCTTGCCCGTGTGACGGCGAAGCCGCCGGATCGGAGGTGGCAGTGGCGCGGGCGTCTCGCCCGCTCCGGGGTGGCACGGGCTTCCAGCCCGTGGACGGCGCGAAGCGCCGCCTCCATGCGTCCATACCGCCACCTTCCACCACTCCCGGAGCGGGCGAGACGCCCGCGCCACTCCGATCCGACTCCTCCGCCGTCCAGGTCGCGGGCGCACGATTGACAATCACCGGACGCCCCGCCGGAAGTCCGATGACGGTGTTATTGCCAAAAACTCCGCGCCCCGTGACACCGGCGCCCACATGCACCACATCCGTTGCCGCCGCGGATTCCGGCGCGAGTTCGACACGGTTCCCGTCAAAGGTGACGCGCTGCTCCTTCTTCCCCGTCATGTCAAAGGCCCGGAAATACGGGGAAACGATGCGGTTCCCGGAAACCTCGATGTCGGTGATCGTGTTGTCGCCGGCATAAATCCAGACGGCCCCGCGCTTCTGTCCCGAATAATCGCCGCCGCCGCGCTCGATGACATTGCGCCGGAAAACGCTGCGGGAAACAGGATGGTTGGGATAGGAGCCGGTCATGTTCACCGTGAAGGCACCCATGAGCGCGTTGTCGGCGAGGTAGTTGTTTTCCATGACATGGCCGGAACCGCCGGCAAGGTCCATGTTGTGCCCCCACCAGATGCAGGTGACGGTGTTGTGGCGGGCGGTGTTCCGCATTGACGGCGGCGCGCCATGTTCGGTCTCGGAAAGGAAAGCGATGCCGTCGTCGCCGCAGCCGCGGACGTGGTTGTTCTCGACAAGATTGTCGCCGGCCCCGCGATTGAGGTTGATGCCGTCGGCATAGGTGAAGCGGATGCGGCAATCCCGGACGACGCCGCGCGAGGCGCCGCTCATCCAGAGGCCCACATTCGTATGCGTGATCCAGATACGCTCCACCCGCCAGTCGCGGGCGTTCCCCGTCACGGGTTTGGCGCCGGGCGCGCGGTTGGTGTGGACCGCGCTTTCCATAAAAAAATCGGCGAGCGCGGGCCTGTCGCCGGTGAGATGGAAGCCCATGTTGCCCGCCCAGGTCGTGCCCGCGACCGTGCCGGTGATGCGGGTATGCCACATGCCCGCGCCCCGCACGGTGACCGGGCCGTCGAGCGTCAGGCGCCGCGTCTGGATCCAGGCGCCGGCGGGGATCCAGACCACCTTGTTTTGCAGGCGTGCGGCGGCGATCGTGGCCGCGATGGCCCCGGTGTCGTCGGTCACGCCGTCGCCTTTCGCCCCGTTGTCACGAATATCCAGATACGTGCCTTCCGGCGGCGGAGGCAGGGGGGGGCCGGCAAGTTCCAGGTCCACGAGATCGATCCGGTAAAACGCCGCGGTATCGTCCGGCGTCTTGCGGAGCTGGAGCCTGTCGCCGGGCTGAAGCGCCGGACCGCTGATGAAGGCGCGGGTTTCCTCCCAGAAAACATGCGCGCCTTCCGGAGAAGGAGTGTTGTCCTGTCCGTTTTGTCCGGGAGCGCCGTACAGCCAGTTGTGCCGGGAGGACAGGGCAAGCGATTGCCGGAACCGGCCGTTGACAAGGAGTGTAATTGTAGCGTCGATACCACCGCCTCCGGGCGCGTCCGGAATGCAGTGCCGGATAACGATGGAGTCGGCACTGGCGGCGACGGGAATCCCGAGCGTGTCGCCCGTGGCGGCGAGTTCGACGTAGGCGCGGCCGGACGCCTCCTGCGCGGGCGTCGGGATGCGTGCGGGCGGCGCCGTCATGCGCACGATGCGCGCGCCCGCGCCGGCAAGGCTGTTTTCGGGCGACTCGGCTTCACGGGTGACGAAAGGAAGCCGCACGCCGACATCGGCGACGTCAGGCACCTCCGCAACGGAACGGGCCGGAAGGGAGAAAACGGCGGAGCCGATGGCAATGGAGATCGGGGCGAGGCGTCGGAGATATTTCATGACAGCTTGCCGGGTTGCCGGAAAACGGATCGCCGGAAAATGTTTTCGGGAGGCATCACGATGCCCGGCGAGTGGGAAAAATAAATTACTAATTACTAATGACTAATTACGAATGGGCGGCTTCGCTGTCGGGTTGCTCGGGGCGTGCGTGGGTCGTGTGCATGGGTTTGGAATTCGTCATTCGTCATTCGTAATTTGTAATTTACTTCTCACTACAGGAGATTGACGGGGCGGCTGATTGTCGGGATTTCAGCTTTGGGCGGAGCGGCGAGACCATCGGCAAACTCTCCCTCGATGAGCGTGAGGCGCGGCACGGCGGGCAGGCCGCGCTCGTTTTGCATGAGGGCGGCGACAACCATGTCCACCGCCACGGAGCCGTGCAGTTCGTGGTGCTGGTTGAACCCGGCGTTTTCGGGATACTCCGGCGACCAGTCGTTGTTGATGAAGGCGACATCCTGCGGCACACGCCACTTCATCCGGCGCAGGGACTGCCACACGATTTCCTCGCCGAGGATGATCTCGGGCCGGTTTTTCGCGATCCACGCCTGGATGCCCGGCACGGCGTCTTCGGTCGGTTCGGAAAATATGTGCGTGAGGATCCGGTGCGTGCGGGGCAGGTGTTTTTGAAGGAACCAGGTGGGATAAAGCATGCCGTGATCGACACGATTGTCATAGGATCTGGATACGACGACGGCGATGCGCCGGTAGCCAAGCTCCGAGGCCTTGGTGAGCATGAGGTGGAATCCGTGCGAGGTGTGCACGGCCACGCGGTGCAGCGGCGGCCTGGTGAGCGAGAATCCGAGGGCGACGGCGGCATAGTGTTTCCAGTCGAGTTTTTCGAGTATCTCCGACGGTCGCAGGATGCCCGCCACGATAAGCCCCGTGATGTTGCGATTGCGCAGGATCGAGGCGAGCCGGCGCGCGGTGAGATGCGGCTCGTGGAGCCAGATCGGCTCCAGCGCGTAACCGAGTTCGCGGGCACGCTCCTGCGCTCCGCGATAGTGGCGGCCCATGTAAAGAGGCAGACTGCTGATGTGACCGCTTTCGGGATGCGTATTCAGAAAACCGAGACTCGCCTGAAACGCCGGTGTCCGCGTGGTGCGCAGGTGGGCCATGTAGGCGGCGGCGAGCGGATTGGCCCGCCAGCCGAGTTTTTCGGCGGCGGCACGGATGCGCTTGCGCGTTCCGGGCGGGATTTTGGCGTGGCCGCGCAGGGCATGGGAAACGGTGGACTGGTTGCAACCGCAGGCGGTGGCGATCTCGCGGGTCGTGGGGTTTTTGTTAGGCATCGTGATGCCTGAAATTGGGCTTTAGCATTCCGGGCCGCAAGTTGATATGGGCGCCACGATCCTCCGGTTTACTACAGATTCATCAAACGTCA
>JAISAX010000204.1 GCA_031266495.1 Opitutaceae bacterium | reverse complement strand
GGATCAAATTGAATTGTTCGATACTTATATCACTTGGATAAGCCTCATGCATAATTCGGAAATCATGATTTTGTCTGGAAAAATATCAAGAAAATACATATTTTTTCGGCCGAAAATATCATCATGTATAGCAATAAATCATGCATTTATCCCATTTGATTTAATTTTAAACACGTTCTAAGACTGGTGAACGTCCACGGAGAGGAGAGCGCACCATTGGTGTAATCGAAGTTCTCATCGATGACCGTCTTGGTTTCGGGAACCAAGGCGGCAGTCGCGAATGTGGCGACGAGGCAGAAACCAACTAACGGGAGGCGGAGTTTTGTTTTCATGGTTATGTCAGATGTGAGTTAGTGCAGCGAGAAAGACAGGTGTGTGTAGCGGAGCAGGGGAAGGGGGGGGGGAGGAGAGGCGTGAAAGGAAAAGTTGGAGCGAGGGAGAAATGGGAGAGCAGTGAGGGTTTTGGAGCTTTGACTAAGGTGTCATGGCGAAGCAGCAAGGGATGGGAAGATACGGATGTCAACAGACAAATTTCACGTGATATATTTTTCTTGAGTTTTTTTAAACGGCCTTGAATCTCGTCTGCGTTATGCATTTCCCCCCTCCCCTCTTGTTGTTTGCCCTCCCGCAGTGTTCCAACGGTTATCGTTGGTCCATGTGCTCCAAGTCCGACAGCTTGCCTTCCCGAAAAACTCGCGGATTCACGCTGCTGGAATTGCTCGTCGTCATCGCCATCATCGGCATCCTTGCCGGGTTACTCCTGCCAGTGCTTTCCCACGTGAGGACCCTGGCGCGCACAGCCGAGGCGACTTCAAACATCCATCAAATTCACTTGGGCCTCGTCAGCTACGAACACGATCACCGGCGTTTCCCATCATTGAATGAGACCGATCCAGACGATTCCAGTATCAAACTATATTGGAACCAACTGATTATGGATCAAAAAGAACGAATTCGGAACTCTGTAGATATGAGAGAGTTACGAATTCGTAATCGCGAATGATGTAAAAAGAGTTGTCAAACGGTGACCGGGTGAACGGAATGTTGCATCTGGAACGACCCCTGCTTGCATTTGCCGTCGAATGTTCCAGACTATCCCGGATTCACCATTCGCCATGACACTTACCGAGCACGATTTTGACACACTCAAGACGGAAAACCTCCGGGTCTTCAGCGAGCGGGTCGGGCAATTGCCTGCCGATGACGGCTGGCTGTTCGGCATTGAGGTATCCCGACTCGAGTCCCAGGCATTCCAGCTCTACGGGGTGGCCGCCCTCATGGCGCGCAACGAGGACGATCTCGACAAGGTAGCGTCCCTGTGGGGGACGATGGAACGTGTTTGTGACGCCTTTGCCACCAGGCTCGCCGACATGTGCAAGAATCGCACCTCGTGCCAGGTCACCCATGACAGGTTGCTTGACCTTCGCAACAAGTGTTCCCGTCTCCACCAGTTGCACGCATAATCCGACGAGATGCCTGTCACACCCGAACAGATACGACAACTCGCGGAGATCTACGACCGTTCTGTCGATCCGCTCGATGCGTTGAGTCGTGACAGCGAGCAGGCGGAGCATCAATTCGGGCAGATGCTTGCCCGGCTGCATGGCACCTTCGCACCCGACGCCGATCCCCGCGAGTTCAGGCGCGAGGCGATACGCCAGTGCAAGCTCTACCTGAAAAAGAACCGCTGATTCTCACTGTGCCTCGTCTGCCTGTCGTGCCCGCTCGTAGCGTCTGAAGATTTCCTGTTCGATAGCCAGCTTTTCTCGCCTGCTGGTGCCGCTGCTCTTTAGTCGCCGGATCTCTGGCGCAGTCGCCTGGAGCGCCGCCGCCTCGAATCGGCTCTTCACGTATTCAGCAAACCCCGGATACGCAAAATATTTCCGGTCAGCCTCCGGAATATCGATCGATTTTCCGCCCCCGAACATTGCCTGCTGTACATACTGGTCGGCAACGTAGCGCATCCTGCCCATGTCCACCTGCACCGGTGCCGTGATTGCATCCAATGCCTCGGCCTGTCCGCGGTTCGACACCTTTATGAACCGCCCGATGGTGTTACTGATCAACCCGTAACCAAGCACCCTCTCGGCCTTGGTCTGGACGCCCTCGCGCGGCCTGTATTTGTACACGACATCACCGCCGAGCCGGGAAAACGTCCGCTTCGCCAACTCGGCTCCTCCCCGTCGGGCGTCAAAAACATTCCTGTTCAGGATTTCCCGTCCGGTGAACGCATCGAACGGATTCCGGTCCAGCAACCAGTAGTCCACATGCACACCTATCTCGCTCAAGACAGGGTTCATGCCTGGCGCATCCTGCACGCCGAACGACAACGCCGAACGCACCCCCTCGTGTGGAGTCCGTCCCCAGGCTCTCGCTGCGATCTGCCCCGCACTTGCGTCTTTCTCTTCCATTGCCACCTCTCGCGCCGCAAGCATCCCCTGGGCAAACCCGCGCAACGCAATGTGCGCGCTGCGCATCTGGTCCGGCATCGGCAGCACAAGATATGCGACCTTCTTCTGCTCCCGGTCGCTCCACCAGAGCGGGAGCACCCACCCGCGCCGCTTGTCATTCTCCGGGATGGACCGCATCTTCTCCCGCAAGTCATCCTCCTCGTCTTCCGGCAACCCCAGTGACAGCAGACCATACTCGAACAGCACGAGAGCCATCGCCGGGACGCCCATGAACGCCGCATACTTCAACGACGTGTGAACAGGATCCTCGCGGATCGATGTAACAGCAGCATGGATACCCTGCACCCAGGGATTGTAGAACAGCATCCCCATGTCCGCCAGCGAAGCCAGCTCCCCGCGCTCCAGAAAGTCCGGAGAGCCGATACGCTCCAGCACGATCCTCTGTTTCTTCCATTCCGGCAGGTTTTTGTACTGCGCTTGATTGTCCACATGCAGCATCCCCGAGATCTTCACCGTCCGCTCAAGCCGCTTTCCGAATGACGCGTACCCGTGCCACGCCCTTGCCAGCACGTTCAACACACGATCCCATCCCGACATATCCCTTGTCATCTTCCGCAGCAGCAGAGGACTCTGCCCGTACCTCGCCAGTATCTTGTCCACCCGCGTGCTATTCCCGATGTCCTCGTCACGGAAATTCGCTGACGTGATAAACATCCCCCTCCGCAGCGCCTCGTCTGCCAGCGCATTCGGTTTCATTTTTGCGATTGCCCGTGCTGCCATGTAGGCTCGGGGAAGGTACCGCACGAGCTTCCATCCTCCGCGCACATTCAGCGCCGAGCCACCCATATCGCGGATAAAATTGAACGGCCAGAACCCCGGATTCAGCTCCGTTTTCATTGCCTTGAACCACGAGATAGAGCGATTCACAAACTTGATGGACCTGATCTCCTGAAACGATTTGGTGAACACCTGGTCTGCGTACCACTTGGGCACGTGATAGGCATTCGATTTCCCTGACTCCACTATGTAGATCGTCGTCACCTCGCCCTGGTCAATCTCGCGAAATGCCCAATGCCTCCCGTCCCATTGCCGGTCAGCCTGCCGGATCAGATCCGGATGCTCCGCTTCCAGAAAACGCACCATCGACTTCAGCGCCATTTGGCGCCGAATAAACACATTCAGCGAAAAAGATTTCTGGACCAGTGCCAGGAACGGAGACCTGATCTGTCCAAAAAACCCCACCCCGTGAAACAGCTTCGCCGTTACACCCTCGCCATATGCCTGTTTAATAAGCCCCTCGATAGTTTCCCTGTCACTCGGATTGAAATCCAGCGCCTTGGAAAACGGCGCGTAAAACACCCGGTCCATGACGGCCTTTTGCATCTCCGGAGAGAGAAGGTCTGCCTCGATCAGAGGCTTCAGGATATGCTGGGTGTAAACCTCCCGCAGTGCCTGGTGTACCTGCTCAAGCATTACGAATTGCCGGTTGCCCAGCCTCTGGCGCATGGCATCCAGTTCATCCCTGCTCGTCTTCGGAGAGAACCCGTCCGTATTTGCCACGCCCTGACGGGCGGGATCATTCGCCACGCGAGAGTGGTACATATAGAGCGCCAGATCATCCTGGCTCATGTTTGCATCGAACAATGGCTTTTGGACCCGGATACCTACGTCCCTGGCGAACGCCTCGAACATCGTCAGCCTGTACAGATGCTTTTTCACGTCGCGCAGCAGATTCTGGCTCAACGTGTCTCCCGGGGTCTTCCGGAGCCTCCGCATCGCCTCGCCTTGCACATATCCCCCCTTCCTGATCAGGAGCGACCCGAACACACGCAAAAACCTGTGCCACTGCTCACGCAACGGGCGTTTTCTCCAGCTATTCACCAGCAAATCTGCCGCCTGCTCATGCTTTCGCCACATCTCCAGCAGGCTCTCCGTGCGCTCCTTCCTGTAGGAGCCGGAGCGGATCGAGTCCTGAATCTTTTGATACATCTTCGCCGCCTTCGGACGGTTCGTCATGTAGTTGTTCCACAACTTCCACAGTTTGGGCGCGCGCTTCGCCACTCCGGAAGGGTTGTTCATTGTCGCGGAAAAAACCTCCGCGTACGTCTCGGCGGCGGAGCGCGTGTAGTAAGGCGACACATTGGGGTTGCCCTGCCACCACTGCATGACGGCCAGCGCCTCGGCCTTCACGTCGCTGAGCCGCACCAGCCCGCGCCGCTCGATCTCCGCGATAAACATCTCCTCGAACAGCTTCAGAATTTCCGCCTTGCTTGGCCGCCCCCCCTTCCAGACCCTTTCCACACCCGTGACGACCTGCACGCCAACCTGCTTGCGCCCGACCCCGCTCGCCGCCGCCGCTTCCGGCGTCACGATCCCCTTCATCGCCGCCCGGAGCACTGCCACCTTCTCCTTTTGAGGCAGCCGCTGGAACCACTCGTAAAGCTGCGGAAACTCCTGTTCTCCGGTCGTTTTCAGGATTTTCGTGATGTCATCTGCCGTGATTTTGACGTCCTCGAAAATCGGTATTTCTTTATGGATACGCTTGCTCACCCATTTCCCCACATCCCTCATCACCCTTTCCCGCGCCCGCTTGTACATCTCCTTCTGTTCGCGTGCAGTCGGCTCCCTCATGGTCGAAGTCGGATCGACCGGCATGAAATTGCGCATGAAGTCGTACAGCGCGCCGATGTGACCGAACAGATTTCCCCTCTGGCGCAACATGCCCTCCGGCAAGTGGTCAAACCAGTGCCCGATCTCGTGTGCGAGCACGGCCATTGCGCGCACCGGATTCTCTCGCAACGCCGCCTGCTCACGAATCCGCACCGATTCGTTAAACTTCTCTTCGATAAGCTGTTTGCGCTTCTTTTTGTCCATTTTCCCGTTTGCCTTTTCCATTGCATCGGCAAACTCGACCGCCCTCTGCAACATCGACGCCTTCTCCTGTGCGGACACCAGCGCGAACAGATCGGCGCGCAGCTCGATGCGCCCGCCCGGCACGCCCGGCGCGAAGATGAACGCGCCCGCCGCCCGGCCCCGGAGCGCCTGTAGTTTTTCGCGGATACGCGGATACTGCCCGCCCGAGAGGGCGAGCGCGAACCGGACAAGCTCCGGAAGCTCCATCGGCAGCGCGGAAAAGTTTGGGTCGTCCACCGGCTCCGGCGTGAACACCTCTGCCGTCACATTGGCCGATGCGGCCGTTGCGCCCTGCGTGCCCGCCTGCGGATACGCGCCCGGCGCGCTGGACGGCTCCGGACTCGCCTCCGTCCCGCGCTTCCGCCCGGACGGGTTGACACGACCTGCATTCCCTGTCGTGTTCTTTTTTTGCGCAACCGCGCCTCCGGTCGTCTTGGACGTCAAGAGTCTCGCACCCTTGGGTGATTGACTCGTCGGTGTGCCCGGTTGCGCCTTTTGCTGCCGCTGCTGCGCCTGATCGAACAGCGACATATCCCCACCCCCGAACATATCGACCGTCTGGTTGCCCGCGCCGCCCTCCAGCCGCTGATCAGCCCGCTCGCGCATCTTCTCGCGCTGCTCACGCTGCTCTCTCTTCGCCCGCTCCTCCTCGGCCATGCGCTGCTCGTACGTCTCCAGCGAAAACGCTTCCGGATAGTACACGTACAGAGAGGGGAACTCCCCGCCTCGCGAATCCAGCCCCTGGGGATCCTCGACGAAGCCCCGCGCCACCCACGCCTCGACCGGACTCCCGTCCGGTGTCGTGGCAAACTCGATACGCCTTCCCATGCTCTCCGCCAGCGCCTTGACTTCGCCGATTATCATCTCTGGCAGCGCCGTCCCCATGCGTGCCGGCACGCGGAGGAAGTCGATCACGATCGACCGCCCCTGCTCCCGCAACTCCAGGTTGACCCCTGCGGCCGCCCACCGGCGGACAATATCCCCGACCGGTCCCGGCCCTGCCGCCGCCACTGCCACCCGTGCCCGCTCCCGCAATCCCTGCTCCGAAAACTCTCCCGGCTCCACGGCGGGCAAATCGCCAAACTCGTTCCTCCCCACTGTATTCGCCCCGGTATTCCCCCCGGTATTTGGCGGCAAATCTCCGGGGTTGACATTCGCCCCCTCTCCAGGTGTAGTCGTCGCCATCCCGGACGACGTTTCGGACGTCAGCGCGAGGTCGCCGTGAGGCGTAGCACGTAGCAGTCCGGGTATTTGGGGGGAGTCTTTGGGAAGACGCACGAAGCGCATGACATTCAGGTATCTCTTCCCGAATCGCACGGAGTCGGCCACATAGAACACGTGGCCGATGCGCTTGAAAAACTCGATTGTCACGCTGCCATCCTTGCGCGGCTCCCCGGTCTGGATGTGGTCTGGCGAGTCATGTATTTCCGGAAGCAGCGCGTAGTCCGAATCGCTTACGGGGAGAATGCCAAGGTGGGCTGCTTTCTGCGGGGTCAGATTGTCGTTTTTCCGGACGAGATCTTCGTCCAGACGCACAGGCATGTCAGATGGAACCTCACGTCCCAGGAGTGCCTGTATCCTCTGCCTGATAGATCCTCCGATGCGTGCCACGAAAGCCGATACAGGTGCTTTCCCTCGCTGGTTTCCTCTGGCTGCCTGTATAACTCCGCTCACTTCAGGTGACATTGCGCCGCCCGCTTTTGGTTTTTCCGGCCCCGGCTCCGACCCCACCGGCCAGTCGCCAAACTCGTTTGGCCCGGCCTGCCCCGCCGTCCCCGGTTGCACCGTCTCCGCCGTGCTCTCCCGGCTCCCCGGCTCGATCCCGATGACCTGCCCCGGCAGCAGCGCCATTGTCACATCATTCTCGTAGTCCGTTACCCATAAGCTCCCGT
>JAISAX010000179.1 GCA_031266495.1 Opitutaceae bacterium | reverse complement strand
ACGAGCACCGAACGCGCCATCCTCCCCCCCCCTCCCCTGCCCTTCCTGCCCCTCCCGCCCTTCCCGCCTCTCCGGGGAACAGAATCTCGCCCTCAAAACGCGTGGCCCGCACCGAAAACCGCGATGCCCTCACCCATGCGTCGAAACCGACACTCAGCCGCCCCGGACAATAACAGGCCGCGTAAAAAATCATCACCGGTGTCGAAAGTCCGGAAAACTGGTGCCAGCCGCAACCGCGTCCGGTCTCGACCAGGAAGTGTTCGAAACAGTGATACGACTCGTCCACTTCCGCGCGCCACGTTTCGAGCGCGCGCTGCGCGATGGCCAGCGCCAGATCGGGGCGGGCGAGGTCGAGCATCGTTTTCCAGAAAAACCACTGGTGCGGAAACCACACCGTGCCCGACCAGTATCCGTCGCGCCGGTAATACGGCGCGGAGCGGTCCACGGCCGTCAGCCCGATCTCCGTCCACACCCGCGCCGGGTCGAACAACCGCTCCAGCAACAATCCGCGCCGCCGCTCCGCGTCGCCAGCCGCGCCGACCGCTTCAGCCACGCCAACCGCGCTGGCCGCGCTGACCGCGCCGGACGTTCCGGCCACGAGCGGAAACAGTCCGTCGAGTCCCCGATTGTAGTTTTCCCCGCTCTCCGGATGCCGGAGCGGCCCGACGGGATTCCCGTCGGCATCATGGACGACATACGAATAATAACCCGCCTGCGCATCCCAGGCGTGCCGTTCCAGCGCCTCGCCGAACGCCGCGATGTCCGCCTCGTATCCGGCAACGTCCGACGCCAGCGCCTCCAGTGTCGCCGTGTCGGCATCGCCTCCGGCGTCGCCACCGCCGTCGCCACCGCCGTCGCAGCAGCAACCGCCGTTTTTACCGTCGCCGTTTTCGCCGCCGAGTTCGCGGGCGGCCAGGGCCAGCGTCTTCGCGCAGCGGATCGCCAGCGCCGTGATGATGACCGGCGTCACGCGGTCCGCCAGCTTCGCATCGTGCATGTGTTTCTGCGGCGGATAGTCGTCCCAGCCCGTATTGTAAAAATAGTCCCAGCTCCGCAGCAGGCCCGAACGCAGCGTGCGCAGCGTCGATCCTTCCGCATGACCCGTCAGGAAGCGGTAATACTGCCGCAGCGACGCGTAGTGTTTTTTCAGTGACGCCTTGCCCGCGGCTCCGTCCGCGCCGAGGCGGTTCCACAATTCGTGCGCGAGGTGGATTTGCATCGGCACCATGCTCCCGTGCTGGATGAACGCCGCGTGCGGATTGCCGGGCGCGGTCAGGTATTGCGCAAGGTTGTCCTGCGCCTGCGCGACGTCGATTTCGAGCAACCCGAGACCGATGAAACCCGAATCCCAGGTGTAGAGGCTGTTCCACCAGCGGCCCGGCGGACGATGCCGCACCTGCTGGCGCTGCGTGTAAACCGGAAACACGGCGTTGCCCAGCGTGGTGGCCGCCATCCGGTTCTGGCTGAAGGCGAACGCCCGCCCCGCCGGATTGGCCGCGAACGCAAACGCCCGGCTCCGCGCCTTGCGGTGCGCGGATTCGCGCCGCGCCGCTCGCGCGGCGGCATCGCCTCTGCCGTCCGTCGAAAAAAACGCGTCGAATGTTTTCGCAAGGGCCTCCGGCGATCCCTGACATGCGAGTCCCCAGATTACCGTGCGCGATTTCGGCGCGAGCGTGACGGGGCGGATGAACACGTTGGTAAAATGTCCGCCGCCGTCGCCGCGCAGGGTTTCGTTGACGTGATCGTGCACATTGTGGCGGACAAAGCTGTCGAGATCGCGGTTGAGGATTTGCCGCACCTCGAAATCTTGCGTGTCCCACGCGATGCCGTAGTGCGCGGGCGCGTCGGGGTATTTCAGGATCAGCCGGACGCCGTCGCCCTCGCACGGCACGCGTTCCGGTCGCGGCGTCCATTCCCGCTCCGCGACCGCGAGCGGTCCGGCGGCAGCCGCCGCCAGGGCCAGAAATGCGATTTCCGCCGTCCCGCCGCCGTCAAGCGCTTCGAGTCGCAACGAATGTTCCCCGGACGCGAGGTTCCCGAGCGCGATTTCGATGTTCCGGAAATCACGGTCGCCATCGGCAAATGCCAGCGTCGTCCCCGTTCTCTCCCGCGCCTTTGCCTGCGCGCCCGGTCCGGCGAACCCGGTGACGCGAAAACGTCCCCGCCCTCGCCCGCGAACGACGAGCCGCGCGTCGTGCATCGGTTTTGTCACTACAAACGTGTAGCTGGCGGTGTCGCCGGCGTCGCGGCCGAAACGTCCACCGAGTCCACTGCCGTCGAGAAAACCGTGGCCGCGCACTTCGCCGCGCAGCAACCCGTCCGCCACGAGGTGGTCGGCGGGCGCGGACGCAGCAAAGTCGAGCGTGTCGTAATCCAGCGGATGTTTCACGAGGAGTCCGCCGCTGTTGCTCCCGCCGCCACCCCTGCCGCCATCACCGGCCGCCGTTACCTCGATCCGGCGCAGGGCTTCGGCGGAATAATTGGACGCGGTCGGAAAATTCATCGACGCCATCGCGTGCAACGCAACCGGCACGCCGTGCGACGTCGCGTTGACGAGTTCGCACCGCACCAGCAACCCCTCACCCCCTCCCGTTCCGTCGGCCTCGCCGATCCCGCCGGCCAGGGGAAACCAGGCGATGTCGGCGTACACCTTGTCTTTCCAGACCAGTTCGTGGCGCGTGCTGAAGTATTCGAACGCCGGTCCGCATTCCCACGGATGCCAGCCCGATTCCCAGGTCACGTTGGGCACGTCGATCCGCCGCCGGTAGAGGGCGGGGAACACGCTCAG
>JAISAX010000151.1 GCA_031266495.1 Opitutaceae bacterium | reverse complement strand
CGCCCCAAACCCCTCTCATTCCCCCCTTGTCAGGGGGGAAGTGGGCAAACGACCGCTTTCATCCACATCCTACGGCGGCTTCATGCGATGTCTCTGGAAACATAGGGGCATCATTAAATTAATCCGCTCTAACGTGCTCTAAAAGCCGGGAAACGGCCAATTAGAGCGTTTTTGATTCAACCTAAATTCCTCGGTTTGCAGGTCGGGCAACTTTGCCCGACCTAAGCGCCATGCCGTTCTCCAGGCAAAATCGGAATCACCCATCGGGTGAAACCATAATGTCGTTGTTTCCGGTGCGGTCAACCGAGGAATTTAGGATGAATGATCTGCTTTGGAACGCAGGTGCTCCGCTCGCCAAAAACCTGCGAGGCAGGGGTGTGGCGGAATTATCCGCGCAGACGGATCGCGGTCGGGCGCTTTCCTTGAAAGAGTCGCCGTTCCTTCGCGCTTTTTACGCCTTGGCGGATTTTGCGGCGGGTTCGGCAG
This sequence comes from Opitutaceae bacterium, assembly GCA_031266495.1. The sequence continues at coordinate 3,488 of JAISAX010000151.1, read as the reverse complement.
GCTGCGCCGTCTTGGGTTTGCGCGGTCTGCGGCTGCGCGAGGCCGGCGATGGGGGCGCTGGCTGCGTTTCGCCCGATGGATCGGATTCGCCCGCGCGTACCGGTTCGATACCTGTGGCGGCGGCTTTCGCTTTCCGGTCATCCTTGCCGCCTAGTTTACCTGGGTTGCGGGGGGTGGTTTCCTCGATCGCTCCGGGCGTCTCCGTGCCGGACGCTTCGGCCGGTGGCGAAACCGCGCCACGCGAGGCGACGGCGGACGGATTTTCGTCCCGGCCGATTTCCAGCAAGCCTCTCGTCTGCGCTTCTTCGAGCAGGTTGCCGAAGCTGCGGAAGCTGGAAGAGATTTCGCCGGCGTCCGGCTCGGCGCCTGGGGCGGTCGCGGCTTCCGCTTTTCGACCGTCCTTGCCGTTCCGCTTGCCCCGGCTGCGGGAGCGCCGTCCCGCCTGAATCGCGGCGGCTTCCCCGGCCGCTCCCGGCGTTTCCGTCTCCTGCCCTTCTTCCGGCGAAGCCACGGGTTCGGCAGCCGTCGGCAAAATCGCGCTACGCGAGACGAAGGCGCCCGATTTTTCGTCCCGGCCGATTTCCAGCAAGCCTCTCGCCTGGGCTTCTTCGAGCAGGTTGCTAAAGCTGCGGAAACCGAAATGGCTCTCGTGGAAATCCGGCTTGCGCCGCTTCATCGCTTCCTTGAGCATCGACGACCAGATCTTGCCGCTTTCGCCGCGTTCGACGACCAGCGCCTCGAAGGTCGCCACCGCCAGCTCGACCGCCTCGGTCTTACGCGCTTCCTGCTCCTCGTGCGACAGGCCGGGCAGTACATGCGCGGCCTTCGGGTCGCGCCGTGCTCCGGAGCGCTGGCTCTCGCGCACGAGATCGTCGTAGAAGATGAATTCGTCGCAGTTGGCGACCAGGAGGTCGGACGTCGATTGCTTGATGCCGACACCGATCACGTGCTTGGCGTTTTCGCGCAGCTTGGATACCAGGGGCGAGAAATCCGAATCGCCGCTGACGATGACGAAGGTATCGACGTGTGACTTGGTGTAGCACAGGTCGAGCGCGTCGACGACCATGCGGATGTCGGCGGAATTCTTGCCTGATTGGCGCAGGTGGGGAATTTCGATCAATTCAAAATTGGCTTCGTGCATCGCCGCCTTGAAACCCTTGTAGCGCTCCCAGTCACAATAAGCCTTCTTTACCACGATACTGCCCTTGAGCAACAGGCGTTCGAGCACCGGCCTGATGTCGAATTTGTCGAACTTGGTGTCGCGCACGCCGAGCGCGACGTTTTCGAAATCGCAGAACATCGCGATGTTGACCGATTCAGGTGAGGCTGCCATAGCGTTTTCTCCGTTGATGTGGCGGGAGTATATACCCCGCACCGAGTCTTTCCCCCGCTAAAAGGCGCGGGCGCGCCACCGGATTCGTCTGGATGGAGATGCGATTTTTTAAGGAATCACTGATTTAGAGCAGATTAATTTAGTGATATTCAGCGAAGCAGTTGATGTCCATTTTTTAAACAAGGGAGCCTCTTGCAAAATTCCCCCATAAAAAGAGTTTGAAGGAAGGATTTTTGTTCGTGTGGAGAGATTTCCGGTCTGTTTGGATCATGGCCGGGGGTCGTACATGCATCATGTATGAATCGCAGATTTTGGACGAGCTTAACCACGCAGGGACGTGTCCTGCGTGGTCATCCGATCACTGTATTTCGCCTTCCTGCCCTCTCCTGACCTGCGCTTGTAAATACGTCCCGCCTCCCGCTTCGTCTTCGGCAACAGCGGCTCTACCCAACCCCAAAACTCATCCGATATCTCCCATGGGGGTGTCCTTGCCATCTCTTGCTCCTCCATTGTTGTGGGCTCCACCCCCGAAGCTTATCAACAGCCGAACAAATAATAAACAATTATTTTAGGATAAGCTCTAAGTATAGGCAAGATGATTGTTGGAATTTGATTTCCATTGATGAAAATCCGCTCATAATAAATGGAAAAATCCGGACAGATTGGTTGGATAACGTATTTCCGTCCGTAGATCGTTGTACGCCCAGCAGCTTCTATTTTTATAAAAAAACCAATCGGTCAAACAACGGCATCTTGGAGATGAAAGGAAATTTTCTTTACGAAATCGATGATCGCTTGGCAAAGTATAAAATTCATGAAAAAATTTGGGTTAGATGCCGTGGAAATCGCAATTCCATCCGGTTTTGATTCGGTGTATGCGGTAACCGTATCAGCTAACGCCAAGCGTTTTTCAGAGGTAATTTGACAAAAACCGGCCACAGATTAGACATATATAAGGAAACGCTGAATAAGTCTTTTGGATAGCGGGCGATTATTATGTCATAATATGAAAAGAAGAAAAGACATCAGGAGGGGGAGAGATGAAACCGCACCGGACGACGCGCAAGGTGGCGTTCCTGGAACGGATGGAAAGATTGGTGCCGTGGAGTGAGTTCTGTGGGTTGATCGAACCCGACTACCCGAAGGCGGGGAATGGGCGTCCGCCGGTGGGACTGGAGCGAATGCTGCGAATGTACTTTTTGGCGAATGGGTTCAACCTGGCGGACGAAGCCTGTGAAGAGGCTCTGTACGATACTTCGCTGTTCCGCGAATTCTGCCGGATTGATTTGGGAACAGAGCGTGGGCCGGATGCGACGACGCTGCTGGGATTTCGTCATTTCGTGGAGGCGCATGAGTTGGGAGCGGCGCTGTTGGCCAAGGTGGGCGAATTGTTGCAGGCCATGGGCTGCGGTTCTCGGGAGAGCAGGAGGGGTTTGCGGCAATGAAATCGGCTTTTTTGCGTGATCCGCTGCCCCCAACCCTCCTCGATCCCCCTTGTCAGGGCTGTCTCTTCTTCACATTTCCCGTCATTCCCAGGAGACAAGGTTTCCCTTCGCCCAAGCTGTTGGGGACGTGTCAGTAACCGCCTTATTTATTATTTTGAAAACACCCTCTGAAAGACGCATGAAGTTCGATATCCACCAGAACCGGACGCTGATTTGCCTGATCGGCATACAGGTGTGCATCAACGGATGCATGGCCGGCGTCCGCATGGCCGCGCCCCTGCTCGCGCTACGCATGGGGCAGGGTGCGGCGGCGGTCGGCATACTGCTGGCGCTGTTCGCCACCGTCCCGCTGTTTCTCGCCGTACCGGCGGGCCGTTACGCGGACTGCCACAACCTGAAGAATCCGATCGCCCTGTGCACGGGATTCACGGTGCTCGGCGCCGGGCTGGCGGCTACGTGGCCCACCTTTCCCGTACTCTGCGCGGCGGCGATGCTGACCGGCGCGGCCAACGGCGCCGCGGTGATCACCCTGCAGCGGCACGCGGGGCGCATGGCCCGCGATCCGACGCAACTCAAGCTGGTGTTCAGCTGGGTAGCCATCGCGCCATCGTTCGCCAATTTCCTCGGCCCCTTCCTCGCCGGATTCCTGATCGACCACGCAGGATTTCGCATCTGCTTCGCCGTATTGGCCACGCTGGCGGCGTGCTCGT
>JAISAX010000106.1 GCA_031266495.1 Opitutaceae bacterium | reverse complement strand
GCTGAGCTTCGGGGCGCTGGCGAGAAGCGTGCCAAGGACGGTGGTCGACGAGGAACTTGAAAAAGCCGGGCGCATGCACAAGCGCGTCCGCGCGCTGCCGGCGCAGGTGATGGTCTATTTATATGATGGAGATGTGCATTCATTCGCAAATCGGGGTGGTGGAAGTGTTGCGCTGGTTACTGGAGGAGGCGCGGGGACTGTTTGGGCACGGGGAACTGGCGGTGGCGACCAGCGGGGCGATCAGTTCGGCGCGAGCGAGGCTGGGCAGCGGAGTGCTTGAGACGCTGTACCGGCGCATCGTCGGGCCGGTGGCGCTCAAACGCACGCGCGGGGCCTGGCACGGGGAATTGCGGGTGGTGGCGCTGGACGGCTCGACGCTTGAGTTGCAGGACAGCCCGGAAAACGCGCGGCACTATGGTTACGCCGCCGGCGGGCGGGGGGAATGCGCGGGGCGTGAAACGCAAGATGAGCGGCTACAAATTGCGAAGTCGCTCCACCCAGAAAACCATGGCTCTCAAAATCAGAACCATCCAGATTATCATTAACACTAATTAAGCAGTATTGGGTCTAATCCGCAAAGTATCCCTGTTATCTGTCCCCCAAATTTGCTAACAAAGCTCTCCGGGACACCGGGCTCAATCGGTAATGTCTGGTTTTTCATATCTCCCATGCCTACCAGAATGCCCGGCTTCCCTCCTCTTCGCTTGCGGCTCTGCCGCTCTGTGTAATTTCTGTAGAGCAGACGTCCGAGCCACAGCTTTGCTTACCGCATGTCCGGTTTTTGAGATGGCCCCCTCTTCACGTAATCGCTGTCGCCTGCTTGCCTTGAAGCCGTCAAGAACGTCTGCTCATTCCCTGTGACAACTTCCGGTCCACATCTCCTCTTTTTCCGTCTCGCCATCTGCGTCCTGTTCGCCACCTGCGTCCTGTTCGCCGGATGTCTGCTGTTGCACCCCTTCACGGCGCACGCCGCCATCAAGAAAGCGGAGATTACCTTCGACACCATCCGCGAACTCGCCGCCAGACGCGCGGCCAGCGCATGGAAGGCTCCCGACACCGAACTGCCCTCCGGCCTGGCCGCCCTCGACCACGACCAGAACCGCAAGATCCGCTTCATCCCCGAAAAAGCCCTCTGGCGCGAGGAAAACCTCCCCTTCAATCTCCAACTGTTCCACCGCACCAGCGCGCAGCGCGAACGCATCACCATCAGCGAATTCAGCCCCACGCACGTGCAGGACATCCCGTTCATCCGGGAGTTTTTCGACTACGGCGACCTGAAAAACCCCGGCTGGCTCCGCTCCTCGCTCGGCTACGCGGGCTTCCGCATCCATTACCCGCTCAACCGTCCCGAGGTTTACGACGAGTTGCTCGTATTTCTCGGCGCGAGCTACTTCCGCGCTCTCGGCGCCGGCCAGATCTACGGCATCTCCGCCCGCGGCCTCGCCATCGACACCGGCATCATCGGCCAGACCGAGGAATTTCCCGTGTTCACCGATTTCTGGCTCGGCAAGCCCAAACCCGGTGCGAAAACCCTCACGATCCATGCCCTCCTCGACAGCCGCAGCGTCGCCGGGGCGTGTGAATTTATCGTCACCCCCGGCAAACCCGCCGGCCCCACCATCATCGACGTGCGCACCGAACTGCGCTTCCGCACCGCCGTGCAACTCCCCGGCATCGCCCCGCTGACCAGCATGTTCCGGTTTGGCGAAAACACCGACCGCCCCCCCGGCGAACTCCGTCCCGAAGTGCACGATTCCGACGGCCTGCTCGCCGAGAACAAGAACACCCGCGCCTGGCGACCGCTCTCCAACCCGCGCCACATCGTCTCCACCGACATCGCCCTCGACAACCCCGTGCGCTTCGGCCTCCTCCAGCGCGACCGCGCCGTGTCGAGCTACGAGGACTTCGAGGCGCTTTATCACCAGCGCCCCTCGGTCTGGATCGAACCCAAAGGCGACTGGGGCCGCGGCAAGGTCCGCCTCGTCGAACTGCCCGCCGGCGACGGGGAAGCCGACAACATCGTCGCCTTCTGGGTCCCCGAAACAAAACCCCTCCCCGGCCGGCCCGTCCAGTACAGCTACCGGATGACGTGGGCGCTCTCCGAGCCGAAGGCCGCCCCCCCCCTCGCCCACGTCGCCGCCACACGCACCGGCACCCTCCCCGGCAATGCGCAGGGCCGGCTCATCTGGGTGGATTTCGCGGGCGGCCAGCTTGAAGGCATCGAGGCCGACAAGATCACCGCCAAGGTCGAGACCTCAGCCGGAGGCAAGATTCTTGACCAGACCCTCATCCGCCACCCCGGCCTCAAGGGCTGGCGCGTGGCCCTCCGGATCGAGCGCACGCCCGGGCTCGCCAGCGACGGCACCATCGAACTCCGCTGCCAGCTACTCAACGGCTACGATCCACTCAGCGAGACGTGGCTCTATTCATGGACCCCGTAAACGCCGCCATGACCAGGCCAGCACCAGCACCGGCACCAAGCCCGGACCCGGGCCAGCATCCGGATTCCCGCGCGGCGACCGTGCCGCCCCCCCCCTCCCACCCCCCCCCGCCCATCGACATCGAGCCCGACTGGGACGAGGCCTTCATCCGAGTCGAGAGCTACCTGCGCGCCCACCAGATCGAGAGCCGCATCCAGCTCAACCGCCTCACCAGCGAGATCATCCAGGCCACCCGCGCCCGGGCGAAACCCGAACCCGACGCCGATCCCGTGACGCTTGCCATCCACGTTGCCGAAGCCCGGCTCGAGACCTGGTGCGCCAACGTCCTCGGCAGCCGTGAACGCGCCGGCCTCCGCGGGCGGCTCGCCCTCGCCATGGCCAACGTCCCCGGCCGCTGGCCGCAACACTTCCTCGCCGACACGCCCCCCCCGCCCGAACTCGTCGCGGCCATGCGCGCCAGCTACCTCGAGACCGGCCCCGAGCTGAAACTCACCGCCATGGTCCCGCGCAAGATCGACTTCGGGCCCGTCGCCAACGCCGCCGGCGAGACGTGGAAAACCTTTCGCCGCCTCCCCTTTCTGCGCGCCGTCACCGGCTGGGTGCTCATCGTCGCCCTGCTCGCCATCATCTGGGTCATCACCCACCCGTGACCGGGAAAGGCTGAAAAACCGGAATACCGAAAAGCTGATGTTACGCGAAAGACAACGCAGGGGCACACTCAACGGGCGCACGTGAAGAGCGCCCCTTGGTTGCTGCATGGCTCCGGAGCGTTTCAAATGAAGTTCTGGCCGTGGCCATATGCCTCGACGCCACATGCCTCGACTTTTCCAGCCGGGAAAGTGCATGTGGGGACGATGGGGTGTAATTGAAAGTGGTGGGAGAGAGAGGCGGAAGTCGGAGCGGCGGCATTCCTGCCGCTGCGACGAGGCGCGAAGCGCCTCGCCCCTTGCCTCTCGCCCCTCGCGCCTCTCCGCCTCTCAAACCGGCGACGCTCCGCGTCGTCGCAGCGGTCTGGAGACCGCCGCTCCGGGCCTCCGGGGTTGATTCTTCTTCAGCGTTTTCTCATTTCCCCATCACTTTCAATTACACCCGGCACGGAGCGGGAGGAGCGGGAGAGCGGGCGGGTGCGGGGAAAACCGTGCTCCTTGTCGAATTCGACCGTCTGGCCTTCGGCCACTTCTTTTAACCAGTCCATGCCGTTGTTCGCAAACCAGGCGTCGGCGATTGCGTTGCCGAGGGCTTCGCGCACCTGAACGCGCGTGTCGTCGGCGAGCCGGGCAAGGGCGGCTTTTTTCCCGTCGTGGCTCAGGGCGGGGTCATCGGCAATCCGTAGCGTCGCGGCGGATACGGTGTCGCGCAGGGCATGGATCCGGTCCGGCGTGTCGGACGGCAATTCGAAGCGGTCGGTGGCGGCCGGGCTGGCGCGGCGCTGCGCGCGCGCACGGTGCCAGAGCGTGCCGAGCAGGGCGGCGTTGGCGGAGACGGAAAGGACGAGGAAAAAAACGAGAGCGCGGCGAGACATGGTGTGACGGGAACAACCGGAAGCCAGGAGACCGGAACCGGGGTCGTAAAGGCTGCGATCACGGGCGGGGAAACACCGGCATCGATTCGCCCAAGGACAAGGCACCGGCATCGGGGGCCGCTCCCTTGAAATAGCCGGACGGACATCCGGGAAGCGGACGCTGCAAATGACTCGACAGGTCTGCTCCACGTCCGCGGGCCGGACTGTTTTCAAGCAGGCTGAAATCTCCTCCGCCAGCGTTCGCGAAACCCGGAGCGGCCTCGGTCCACAGACTGTTCTTGTCGATGCCGAGCCGGTGCGCCCGAGCCTCGCCTTGCGGCCAGCGAGGATCGGCGCCGCTGCGGGCATAAACATTGTAGTCGCCCTTCCAGTTGGGCGCCACCGAACCGCCGGCGGGGGCATTCAGGAACCAGTACGCACAGTGCCAGAGGTTGTTGAAATAATGATACTCCGGAACACCGATCCCGGTGACCTTGTTGGACACAATGGCGGCAGCGGGTGAGGCAAAGGTGTTGTGGTAAATGTAAACGGCGGCGGGTTTTTGCGGGACATTGCCTCCGAAATTGCGCACATCCTCCCGGTTCCCGAAAAAAATGTTGCGATAAATACAGAGCGGCCCCGTAGTGGGAGCCTTGATACGGACTCCGACAAAACAGTGACTGACGATGTTGTCGTGCCAATGGGTGTCGATCTGCGCGCCTGCGGTTTCGAGTCCGTCGTCACACAGGGTGTCGATGCGGTTGTGATGGACGCGGACGGCGCGGTCTTTGTCGCCGAAGGGACGGGCGCTGATGCCATCCCAATGGTCGTGGATGAAGTTGTCGTGGATGTCGTGGCCGCCGGTATTTTCGCGAATTTCCACACCGTAGCGGTCGAGCCAGCCACCGCGTTTGTGAACGCGCCAGTGATCTGTCGCGCCAGGTTTGTTGTGCGGATCGGCGCCGTCGTAGGGGTTCCAGAATATGTTGTTGTGGCGGACAACGGCATTGGTCGCGCCTTCGTGCAGGAGGACGCCGAAGTCGGCGGGGCCGATGGTGTTTTGTTCGATGAGGGTGGAATCGGCGTTGGTCACGCGAATGCCGGCGGCGGTGTTGCGGAGCTGGAGACCGCGCACGACGCAGTGACCGGTTGCGTTGATTTTGACGAGAGCATCGTTTTTGTGAAGGGAGGACAGGGTGAGTTTGAGCGTGTCGGGGTCGAGGTCGCCGCGGACGCGGAGAAGGAGTTGTTTTTGTTCGGGCAGGCAAAGGGCAAGCGCGCCGACGCCGCCTTGCCATCCGGAATCGCCCACGCCGTTGGCGAAGAGGCGCGGCCATTCCCATGTTTCGCCCATCGGGGCGTGGCCGGGACGTGTCATGCTTTCGCGGAGCATGACGATGATCTTTCCGTCGAGCGTGACGGTGAAAACGGGTCGGGAAACGGGCAGGCGATAAACGCCAGGCGCGATGTCAGGCGCGGGTTGCCAGTGGTGAGGTCCGGGACGGCTGCCGTCAAGAATCGCACCGGATTCGCCTTCGAGTGTGACGGGGTGCGCGGCCGAGCCAGAGCGCCGGAAGGTGACGTACTCGTGATAAACGCCGGAATGCACCCGGACGGTATCGCCGGGGTTGGCCTGGTCGAGGGCCGCCTGGATGCCGGCAAACGGAGCATCCGTCGATCCGGTGGCGCCGGTTGCGTGTGTTTTTATTTTCGATACATGCAGGGTGCGAGGAGCAGCGGGGGGGGGGGGAGGGGCGTCGATGAGCACGGGGGCGATGGCGGCAAGGCGTCGGGCGACGAGGCGTGCCAATTCACGCGCGCCGGTTTCCGTGAAGTGTGTGCGATCACCTCTTCCGGTGCGTCCGGGATGTTCGATGTTGTTGAGCGTAAAAGCTGTCGAACCCTCCTCACCAAGCTGGCCGAAGAGTTCGCCGCTGTCCTGATGCAAATCAATCAGCGAGGCACCCGTTTCGGACGCGACTGCTCGCACGGCGTCCGCCCAGGGCGTGAGTTCTTCCGTGAGTTTTCCAGATCGAAACATGCGTCGTCGCGGTGGCGTGACGAGAACAGGAATCGCACCGGCGGCGCGTGCTTCGCGGATGTAGCGCCGGAGGTTGTCACGAAAGTCAGTGGCAGCGTCGGTGGACTCGGGCTTGTCCTTGGGATGGGAATCGTTGTGGCCGAATTGAATCAGAATGTAGCCGGGCTTGTCGGCCAGGGCGCGCTGCCAGCGTTCGGACGGAAAGGTTTTGGTGCTGGCCCCGCCCCTGGCTTCGTTTTTGACGCGCACTCCGGGTGCAAGAAATTCCGGGAGGAGTTGCCCCCATCCTCGTCGTGGCGAGGTTGCGGCGTAATTGCAGACCGTGGAATCTCCAACGATGGCAATGAGGGCGGTCCCGCCTGTATTGCTAGTGTAATTACATGATACGGCGCTGGACGCGGCCTTGACCTGCGTTGCGGGAATCATGGTCAGCAGGCCCGTGATGACTGGCGGCAGAAACCGCAAAAGAGACATGCGCATGGGTTGAATTGAGG
>JAISAX010000056.1 GCA_031266495.1 Opitutaceae bacterium | reverse complement strand
TTGTATCCACAAAACCAAGATCGGCGTTTCGCAAAATCCCGTCCACATACAAATCCTGGCGTTTTTGTCCGTAGTCGATCCGCCATGAAATGCGCATCCAGTCCGTCGATACGCCGTCCTCCAGCGTCACGACATGCCCCGACGGCACCCACCGGCCTCCTCCCATCCCGTTTCCGTCCAGCGAATACACCTCTCCCTCGCCGCCTCCGCCTTCGCCTCCGCTTCCGTCGCTTCCCGTCAGCACAAAGCCCGCCCCCATGAACGGCGCAACCTCCGCGGGGTCCGGCAACGCGTCAAGGGAGCCAAAAACCGGTTTCAGATAAAAATCCACCCACGTGATTGCGGATTCCGTCCCGGCCCACGCACCGGCAACGTTCAGGCTCAAGGCGCCTGTCCCCAGCAAATCCAGCCCCTGTTCACCGAAGGCTCCTGCCTGTGTCGTCACCGTTGCCTCCAACCAGGAGGCTGCGTTTTCTTTCTGCCATACGCTCTCCCCGTCGACTGACAGAGGTCCGGTCCCGAAATTCTCTCCCTCCTCAAAATCGCTCGTGAACGGAATGATAACCGAAGCCCGTATTACCATCGTCAACACAAACAGTAATGTACAAGCCGATACCAGCGCAGCAACCACGCCGGAACTGCGTCCTCGGAATAAAGTTTTCATCGGGGGGGGGGAGACCTTGGCGGTTAGCGAACGGTTGCGGACGAAAGAGGATACAGAACAGCACGTGCCGAATCTGCCGAACCTGGCACCTTTGCCGGGAAAATGGCGGCCATGCGACTGTCATGCGGCAATCGTGACAGCACATCCGTTGATGAAAACAAAATCAATGTGCCACGTTTGGGCGGATCGTAGTCCAGTCTCGGTTTGAGCGTGTCGCTGACTGCGGCGTCCTTGCTATAAAAATGGTATCCGGGCACGCTGGCGATGGCGTTGTCCGTCCCGAGCATGAAGGTAATATCCGTGCCCACCTCCGCCTTGTTGGCCGTTACCCACGTGACAAAATCCGTCAGCCGCGGATCGCTGAATGTCACCACTCCTCCGGACGGAAGCGCGACGGGATCAAGCACCACACTGGCCACTTCCACGACCACTCCGGCTCCGGACGTCGCTCCGGTATTCAGGAACGCCCCTCTCGACCCCGTGTTGTTTGCAGGCGCGTTATTCCAGGTAATCGCGGTCTCGCTCCACACACTCGCCCCCGTGGCTACGGCATAAAGCCGTATCGTCGAAGGCGCTTTCTCCGCGCTGCTACCGCGTATAAATCCTCCGGTTTTTGTAGTGTCGATAGTCAGCGTCAGCGCCACATTGTCCGGCGTACCGATCGTGGCGAACACCGGAGCCAGATCCACGCCCAGGTATATCTTGCGATTATATGAACTGTCCCGTCCGGCAATATCGAGAACTCCGCTGTCGCTCTGCCCGAACGTCCCCGTCCTGTTGTCACCGGATTGCACATACGCATCCCGGTCCATCTGTATCGAATCCGCCATTACCACTGGTGCCGGGGCGAATGGCAGACCCAGAAACAGCGCCAGCAACAAAAACCGCGCGCAACCATGAAGAGAGTGAGAACCAGGAGAGGAAGACCGAGGGGAGATAAAACTCATGGCGCACGGTATTTGCCGCCTCCCTCTTCGGGGTCAACGACATTTTCCCAACAGAAACAAAAGTCGCTTCCATGCCTTGAATTTTATCCAAGGGCTAGTGGTCAGTCCGAGGTCAAAAGTCGGAAAGTCGGAAGTCATCAGCGGCCCGCCGGAGCGGGCCATCCCTGCAAAATGCTCCGCGTAGCGGGGCTGCTGGCGACCTTCGTCCTTCCGACCTTCTGACTTTTGACCTCGGACTGATCACTAGCTTTCCTGCCAGTCGAAGAGGATGCCCATCGTGCGCACACGATCCGTGTTCGCCAGACGGTAGGCTTCCACGCATTGCTCCGGGTGGAACCGGTGCGTGTTCAGGCCCGCGAGTGAAAAATGTCCGTTCCCGACCGCCGCGAAAAAACGGTCCGCGGCGACGCGGTTGTTCCATTCGGGTGTATTGCGTCCGTCATGCACGCCGCGCAATGTGAGGCCGCGCCGGATCACGTCGGAGGTCAGCGTCTGGCTTCCGGGCGAGCCTGTGTCGCCGAGCAACACGACGGTGCCCAGGGTTTCCACCATCGCGAACGCGGCGTGGAGCACGGCGGCGTTGCCTGTCGAGTCGATGACCACGCGAGGCAGTTCGCCACCGAGCGCATCTTGCACGGCGTCCTTCGCCTCCGCGGCGGGAACCGCCACGGGAATCGCGCCGGCGGCGGCGGCCATTTTCAGGCGTTCAGGGGAGAGATCGATCATGGCCACGCGTCCGGCGCCTCCCGTCAAGGCCCAGCGGCATGCCATTTGTCCGATGGGGCCTGCGCCGATGACCGCGACAGAGTCGCCAAGCCGCAGTTCGGCGGCACGCACGCCATGGCCGGCGATTTTGGCGAGCGCAAACCACGGCGCGTCGTCGTCGCTCACGTTGTCCGGCACCGGATAACATTCCTCCGCCTTCAGCACCCCGTGCGACGAATGCGGGTTGCGGCAGACAATCCGGTCGCCGGCTTTCAATTGCCGTCCCGCATGACCGCCCGCGCCATCCGGCGAGTCCGTGGCAGGTCCTGTTTTCTGCACTACGCCCGCCACGCAATAACCGGGATGAAACGGATATTTTACCCAACGATCCCAGTGCGTTCCCGGATCAAAATTCCGGTTAAAAACGATATTCTCCGTTCCGGTGCTCATCAACGTGCGCACCTTTCGCACCAGCACCTCGCCGGCGGCGGGGACGGGGACTTCGCAAGGGACGCATTCAACTTGTCCTTTCCCCGTGAAAATCAGTTTTCGGCCAGTCAACATGGATGTGTTTGTCATACGCATCCCAGTCTGGCCGGGGGGGGGGGGGAGGGACCAGTGGAGTTATCGGTGTTTGTTTGTGTTTTCCGGCTGTTTGTGCTTTTAAGGAAAACATGGACAATGGATGGGAAAAACTGCACCGGCACCTCGCCTCCGGCCGCCTGCTTTCACACATGAGCGGCGTGAGGCATCGCCTCGCGGACGGCTACCTCGCGGGACGCCATTTGCATCCGAACGCCATTGAAATCGTCTTCCATCCCTCGGGTTGCGGATACACCACGGTGTTCCCCAAAGACAGGGAGCCCGAGCGGGTGGAGTTTTCCGCAGGCGATGCGATTCTCTATGCGCCCGATTTGCCGCACGAGCAGTTAATGGACAAGGGGGGCGAGGACTGGTGCGTGCTGGCGGTCTCGCCTCCCGGACTGAAATTGAGGGGATGCCTCCGTGTATCCGCCATCGCGGACACCGCTCTTTGCGCCGAGATAGAATCGCAGGCGCGAAGTTTGTCCACGGGACCGGATGCATATCACGGAGCGCCGGACATGATAAAAAGCAACAACATGCCGGACGCGCTTTCCGTCCTGCTGGATCTTCGCACGAGCGCGATCATGTTGCACTTGCTTGAACTGGTCGCCGCCGCTGAATCCGCCGCGGCGCGCCGGGGCGCGCGGTTTCCGTTGCGGGCCGCCCGTCAGGTGGAGGCGGCCGAGCGTTATATCCAGCAGCATCACGGCGAGATCGAATCGCTGTCCGAGGTGGCCCGTCATGTGGGTCTGAGCCACGATCACCTGCGCCACGTTTTCCGCCAGGTCCGCGGGAGAAGTCTGGTGCGTTACCTCAACGAGATTCGCATCGCCCGCGCCCGCACCTTGCTCGCACACACGATGCTGCCGATCAAGGAAGTGGCCGACCTTTGCGGATTCTGCGACGAGTATTATTTTTCGAGCCTGTTTCGCCGTTTCTGCGGCACCGCTCCCGGCGCCTATCGCGAGCAGCATCGCACACTAAAAACCGACGTTACGCAGAGGACCACGTAGGGGCTTCGCTTGCGAAGCCCGCGAGCGACCTGACACGACTGGAGATACGCCAATACTCTCCGCCTGGCGTGGGCGTCTACAAAAACGCAGCCCGCGTACTATCAGTATTATCAGTTAGAAACTGAAGCGCAGCGCAAATTTCCTCCCCTTTCATTCATCCCCCTGAAAACCTGTTTTTTATCCCTCTGCAATTTCTCTTTTCATCCCCCTGGAAAATTGTTTTTTATCCCCCCTGAAAACAAAATCCGGACATGGGATACGTAACACGTTTTGCGGACAAAGAGCTGTCACGGCGGCTTGCCGAGGCGGGCGCGGTGCTGGTTTGCGGACCCAAGGCATGTGGGAAAACCGAAACGGCGCTGCAAGCCGCCGCGAGTCACATCCGGCTCGACACGGATGAGCAGGCGCGGCTCGCGATGGGCGTCGAACCCGCCCGCATTTTGCAGGGAGAACGCCCGCGCCTGCTCGACGAATGGCAGGAGTTCCCCGAACTCTGGAACCTCGTCCGGCGCGAGGTGGACGGCGCCCGTCGCGACGGGCAGTTCATTCTCACCGGCTCCGCCAATCCCGATGAAAAGGCGCGACGGCATTCCGGAGCGGGGCGTTTTTCCGTCATGCGGATGCGTCCCATGTCGCTCTTTGAACGCGGCTGGTCGTCGGGCGAGGTCCGGCTGGCGAATTTGCTCGCGGGAAAAAAAGTTTCCTCGACGGACGTCACCGCTCCGCTCGGTGAACTCGCGGAAAAAATTCTTTTCGGCGGCTGGCCCGGCTTGCTCGGCAAAACGCTTGCCCGCGCCATCGCTTTTTCACGCGATTACGCCGCACTGACGGCGGAGGTTGACATCAGCCGGGTTTCCGAAAAACGCCGCGATCCGGCGAAGGTCGAGCGGTTGTTGCAATCGCTCGCCCGCAACATTTCCACGGAAGCGCCGCTCTCGACACTTGCCGCGGACGTGCGGGGATCAACCGGCGCGTTCAAGGACGAAACCGCCGCCGACTACCTTGATGCGCTCGACCGCCTGATGATTTGCGAAGACCTGCCCGCGTGGCGCGCACACATCCGTTCCAGCGCAACACTGCGGCAACAGCCCAAACGCCATTTTGCCGACCCTTCGCTTGCCTGCGGCATTCTTCGCCTCGACGTCGGAAAACTCCTCGCCGACCTCAACTATTTCGGATTGCTCTTCGAGTCGCTCGTCATCCGCGACCTGCGCATTTACGCGCAGGCGAACGACGGAAACGTCCGCCACTACCGCGACTCGTCGGGGCGCGAGGTGGACGCGATTGTCGAGGCGGCGAACGGCGACTGGCTTGCCATCGAGGTGAAAACCGGTGTCAGCGCGGCAGACGAGGCGGCGAAAAATCTGCAAAAATTCGCGGCGAACATCGATACGCGCAAAACCCCCGCGCCCCGCGCTCTTGTCGTCATCACCGCCAACGGTTTTGCGCATTGCCGTCCTGACGGTGTTCGCGTCGTCCCGCTGGCAACGCTCACCGCATAATGTAATGGGTGGCGCGGAAGGCAGGTGTGTGTGTGGGGGGGGGGGAGGCATGGAATTAAGAATTAAGAATTAAGAATCTGATCGTATTCAGTTTTCTTGTACCGCATATCTGAAAAGCAGACGGTATCCGTTTTTTGATGACAAGTGGTGTCCCCCCCCC
>JAISAX010000027.1 GCA_031266495.1 Opitutaceae bacterium | reverse complement strand
TCGATGGAGGCAAGGACGTAGGGGACGGAGTGTCCGTCGTAGTAGGGGTGGATGGCGATGGCGTCGATGGTGTCACCGAGGCCGCGAATGACTTCACGATGCCAGTCGCGCCAGCGGGGGTTGCCGGAGGGCCAGGGGGCGGTTTGCGCGTGGGCAACCAGTGTAATCGTGGGGTCGATACAGCGCATGGCGGCGATGCTTTCGCGGCAGCGGGCAACGTATTCGGAGGGGTGCAGTTTTTTCTTTTTTTCGCGTTCGGTTTCGGCGCGGGTGAGGTCGAGGTCGTCGCGGCTGATCCAGTCGGTTTCGTTGCCGAGTTCCCAGTATTTGACGTTGTATGGGGCGGGATGTCCGTGCGCGGCGCGCAGGTCGGCCATCGGGCCGGTGGTGGCGTTGCACCAGGCGACGAGATCGGCGAGTTCCTGAACGGGGCGGAAGGGGCTGGCGATGAGGATCACTTCAGGATGGGCGGGAAGGGATTCGAGCCACTGGAAAAATTCCTGGAGTCCGGCGTCGGCGCGGAGGGGACGGCGGTATTCGTCCTTGATGATCTTGCGT
Source organism: Opitutaceae bacterium (assembly GCA_031266495.1). The sequence continues at coordinate 2,293 of JAISAX010000027.1, read as the reverse complement.
CCGGAAAGCGGGCCAACGGCGTCGCGCCAGGGATAAGAGTTGCCGGAGTGGTAGCGCATGACGCGCAGGGGCCAGGCGTGCGTGAGCGTGTCCCAGGCGGGATCGGGACGACGGGTGGGTGCATCCCAGAGGATGGGGGGGCGGTTCCTGTTGTCATCAAGAAGGCCGTGCCAGTCGAAGAAGGGTATGTTGTGTCCGTAAAGTTCCGGGCGGGTGGCGATGGTTTTTCCCGTGGTGTCGAGGGCAATGACGCGTTTGCCGGTAGCCGGGGCGGAGACGGGGAGGGAGGTAGGAAGGGATGCCGATGCCAGCGTAGGCGATTGCGCGAGTAATGGCGCAATGAGGAGAAGTGAAATGGCCATGGCATCGAAGAGATTGGCTGAGAGGCGGGTGTTGTTGTTCTCCGGATACATGTTGATTGTGTGCGTGTGGGCGGGGGGGGGGGGGCTACCATGCGCCGCGACCGCACCAGAAGAGTCTTTCCTGGCCACCGCGGGTCTGGATTTCAGGCCATTTTTTGAGTTCCACATGGCCATCGTAAAAAGCGATGTTGGAGGCGCCGTCGTGAGGGAGAAGGCCGAAGTAGCGCGACCAGGCGTAATCGTTGGCCCAGTAAAACCGGGATTCGAGAATCATGGCGGTTTTTGAGGGGGTCTCGACGAGGTGGAGCGCAACGGGGGTTGTCTTGGTGGGAGCGTCTGTTCCGTAAAGGGGACCGTCGTTGAGGCCGTAGCAGGCCCAGCCGGTCCCCTGCGAAGTGACCAGGGGCGCGTAGATGGGCTTCGCACTCGTGTTTCTGCACTGGAAGAGGTTCCGGCTTTGGTGCGTGGCGTCGTTAACAAAGTCGTTGGCGCCGGCGACAAACGAGTTTTTGTCGTATCTGGCATAGGTCCAGATGGCGTAGCACCATGTGTCGGTCTGGTCGTCTGCGGGCCATGTTGTGGATACGGGTGGGAGGTGATTTTTGTGGTCTTGTGTGTAGAGAAAAAGAGCCTGGCCGATCTGGCGCATGTTGCTGACACAGTCGGCGCGGCGGGCGGATTCCCGGACGCGGCCAACCGTCGGGATGATGATGCCCGCCAGAATGCCGATGATGGTGATGACAGTGAGGAGTTCGATGAGCGTGAAGGCGCGGGGAGGGGAGGGGGCGACGCGGACGGAGGCGAGGCGAGGTGAGGCGGAGAGCTTGCGTTTGCGGGACGGGTTCATGGGGAGGCACCCTGAACAGAGAATTGTCTGCCTCAAGTCTGCTTGCTTCGGAATCGGCGTAATTGGCGCTTATGTATGAATGGACCGGGGCCACGGTGGCGGAGGGATGCGCGGCAGCGAGCGGGGTCAGCGTCGCGGACGGGGGTGGAGCAGAGAATGCGGGTGACGGCGCGGGTCTTGCGTTCCACGAGGCCGTCGTGCGCGAGGCGGGAAATTTGCCAGACAAAATAACAGGTGTGGGAAGAATGACAGGGCTGGAGCGCCGGTTTTTTTCGGGAAAACGGTGATCCGGCTTGACCGGAAATCCACGAGGTCAGTCTCTGGCCCACTCTCTCTCCATCTCCTTTTCCATCCTCTTTCCCATCTTCTTTTCCATCGCCTTTTCCATCACTATTCCCGCTTCCTTTCATCATGACAGACAAACTACCTGGCGAAGACTGGCTACCCGGCGACGGCTGGTGCAAAACCGTGCTCATGCCCGTGCTGGCGATGGCGGCGATCGTGCTGCTGTCCAATATCCTCGTGCAGTATCCTGTTGGCGAATGGCTCACGTGGGGAGCGTTTTCGTATCCGGTTTGCTACTTCGTCACCGATGTCTGCAATCGCTGGTCGGGGCCGCGGATGGCGCGGCGCGTGGCGTGGGCCGGGTTTGTCGCCGGCGTGTTTCTTTCGCTCCTCATGGCCACGCCGCAGATCGCGCTGGCTTCGGGCGCGGCGTTCATCACGTCGCAACTGCTCGACATTGCCGTGTTCAACCGGCTCCGCCGCCAGTCGTGGTGGAAGGCGCCGCTTTTCGGGTCGGCGATGGCTTCGGTGGTGGATACGGCGATTTTTTTTTCCATCGCCTTCCACGGCAGCGGCTCGAACTGGGTGCAACTCGCAGCCGGAGATCTCGGAGTGAAGCTGGCCATGGCACTCGTGCTGCTGGCGCCCTTCCGTCCGGTCGTCCGCTGGCTGAGTGGGGCCTGACCGGAATGGCGCGAAGATAAGGGAGGTTGTCGTTGAACGGTTGCACTCACTGTTTTTACAAAAAACACCATAATTTGTTGATTTTCATGTTGTTATGCAATCAAGAACATGATAC
>JAISAX010000025.1 GCA_031266495.1 Opitutaceae bacterium | reverse complement strand
CTCATGTTCCCGCTACGCAATCGTCTCCTGTCTGTATCCGCCATGTTGCCCTTCCTTTCCCGTCGTGATTGTCGCCGCCGTCCGGCGTGTGGATTTACACTCGTCGAGTTGCTCGTGGTGATTGCCATCATCGGCCTCCTCGCCGCCATCATCATCCCTGTTGCCGGCACTGTCCGGCGCACCGCCAAGGTCACCCGTTGCATCGCCAATCACCGTCAGATATCCACCGCCTGCCTGCTTTATCTCAACGACAACAAGGGACGCCTGTATTACCTGAAAGGCGCCACTCCGCTCAACGGCTCCGGGGTCATGGCCGGCGACCAGGCATCGGCCAATACCCCCGGCTACCTCTGCAAACTGCTCGAACCGTACGGCCTCGTCCGCGCCAAATGGATCGCGTGGGGCACTCCTGTTCCCAACCGGGCGCAAACCGTCTGGTATTGCCCCGTCAGCAACGAAACCAAATACGGCGAACTCTCCGACCGCGGCTGCACCTACTACTACCATTATCTCGGCCAGCACATCGGCATCACCACAGACACGCCTGCGGTGAACCTCGACCAGGTTGCCGGGTTCATGTCCACCCAACCCTTCATGCAGGACTACTATGGCAGCCATCAAAACGCTTCCATTGCCGTTGTTCCCGTGTGGGGTTCGGGAGGAGCGACCACCAACAAGGGCGTCTATTCCTTTCTCGACGGACACGTCTCCTACCGCGTCAAACCCTGACCCTCCCGCATTCCGCCTCCCCCCCCCCCTCCCCGCCCCCTGTCCCCTGTTCCCTGTCCCCTGTTCCGTCGCCATTTCCTCCAACAATGACCTCATTCAATACACGTATTCACGCAATCATGACACTTGCCGGCGCCACAGTGTTCGCACTGCTCGCTGCCAGCGCCACCGCCGCCACCAGCGCCGCCACAACGGCAAATCCGCCGGCAAACGCCCTTCCACCGCTCCCCGACGGACAACCTGCCGCCCTCTTCATTCCGGCCTCGCGCGACACCACCACGACTCCGCCCGTCTTTAAAAACGGACCTCTCGTTCATGGCAAACTTGTCACCAGCAATGCCGGGGAAATCCGCACCACGCCCGACGGGATGATCGTCCTCCGCCGGGACGGGCACCATAAAAACACCGCGCACTTCCGCTTCGATCTCCCCGCTGCTCCGGACAATCTCCCTGCCGGACGCTACGAGATCTGGACGCGCTTCACGCAAGGCGGGAACAGCTCGCAAACGTTCGCGTTCATGGCGGGGGCCGCCGGCAGCAGCATGGACGAACGCGCCCGCTTCCGCCAATCCGCCAGGTCGTGGGACATGCAATGGCGCAAGGCGCCCGAACCGCTCTCGATTTTCCCCGCCGACCGTATCCTCGACATCAGGATCGACGGTTCGTCCACCCGGCAAATCCAGATTGCCGGCCTTGTGCTCGCCCGCGCCGGAGACCTGCCCGCCGGAGCCACCATCGAGGAAGCGCGAACACTTGAGAAAGCCGTGCCCGAACCGCTGGCCGGCAACACCCCCGCCCGCTGGCTTGTCCTCGCCAGCGGCGCAGGCCCCGCCGGTCTTTCGTTGTGGAGTCTTGACTACGAACCCGAGGTGCGCCCCAACCCCGAAGGCGCCGAACCCTTGCTCCGCTTTGATAACGGAAATATGGATACATGGAAACCGGCATCCCCGGCGCCGGATGCCACCCGTGATGTAGTTATAGAAAAACTTCGACATTCCCTCGCATGGTCGCAGGGCGCGGCCTACGCCCACATTTATGTCCATGCGCCCGAGGCGCGGCGGCTCACGCTTGCGATCAACCAGACCGGGCACACCACGGGCGGATGGCTCAACGGGCGCGCACTCGCGTGGAGCCGAGGCGTCACCGTGCGCGGTGACAGCGCGGCGGCGGATACGGGAAACGCGGATGGCCCCATTGAAGACACCGATCTCAATGACCAGGGCGGAGTGATGCGCGTCCGCCGCGAGACCGGGCGACGCTCGCAAACCGCGACGCTCGCACTCGACCCCGGCTGGAACCGCCTGCTGCTGAAACTCGTCACCGGCCAGAAAAAGGACGAATCTTTTGCCTTTGCCTCCCGCCTTGATGCGGCGGACGGCAAACCGCTCGACGCCATCCGCACCTCGCTTGCCAACCCCGCCCCCGCGCTGTTTCCGCGCTCGCCCGTCTCCCGCTTTGTCCCCGCGGTTTACACCAATGCCCCCTTCAACATGCCTTACGCGGGCGAACCCCTGACGCTGGACGTGGACATCGGTTCGGTGGACAAACTCGCCCGGCAACTGGCCCCGGTCACGCAACCCTTCGACGCCCGGTTTCACCTCCGGCTTGTTGTCACCGACTACGACGGCGTTGAAATCCTGCGACGCGATCTCCCCGGTTTCACCCTGCCCGGACGCGCCTCTTTCGACCTCGGCCCCGCCCCGGCGCGCGGCTACTACGCGACCCACCTGAAACTGTTCGACGATGCCGGCAACCTGCTCGTCGCGTATCCGGGCGACGGATTCAGCGTCATCGGCGGCACGGCGGCCCAGCACGAGCGCAAGGCGGACAAAAAGATGGCCGTCACCTACTACTTCATGGCCGGCAAGGAACTCTACAAGACACTCTATTTCCCCTATATGAAGCGTATCGGGATTTTCAGGAACATCGGAGGCAACAACACCTGGAACGAGGAATTTTACAAAACCGCCGCCGAAGAAAAAATCCTCCTGAGCGCCGACCTGTGGACGCATCGGAAAACCGAATACGTCCGGGACTACGTCGAGGGAGCCTCCCCGTATGTGGATTCGTTCAAGGCGTTCAACGAAGTGGACATCGTGCCATCCCAACGCGGCACGCCGGAATCGTGGGTGGCGAAGGTGAAACAGGACTACGAACTCGTCAAAAAAGCCAACCCTGCCGCGTTTTATCTCGGAGGCAGCCTGGTGCGCCCGGCCGCTGATTCATGGTTCGGGGAATGCCTGAAACTCGGCCTCGCCGACTGGCAGGATGCGTGGGACGTGCATTGTTATCCGAAAATACCGCCTGTCCTCGAAGGCAGCCTGTCCAATGGACCCAATGAAACCGAACTTGGCGTGCTCAATGTCTATAAAAAACTGGGCATGAAGAACACGAAGCCATTCTGGATTGGCGAGACGGGGGCGCGTTGCAGCCACGGATACGACGCCCGCCGATGGCAGGCTGCGATGGTGGCCAAAATGACGGCTTGTGTCCTCAGTCGTGAAGATTTCCGCAAAATCGGTTTTCTCGTCCCGTGGTGGTATGCCCGCACCCGAGGCAAACACCTCGTCGGCGACATCGAGGCCGGCCACATGCCCGCCGAAGCCGCCTACTACACCGCCAGCGCGTTGATCGACGGTTTTGATTACCGCCGCATCGAATCCGAAAAACGGATACAGGCCGCCCACTTCGGCCCCACCCTCATGGCATGGACGACCGATACCTCCCGCCCGGTCACGTTCAGGCACCGTCCCGAGGGCAAGGGGTTATCCAGCGGCCCGTTCGTGCTCGTGGATGTTGTGGGCCGCGTCACGAATCTGGCGCCCGACGCAATCGCGTCCGACGGCACGCTTGCGCTCACGCTCACGCTCACCGATAGCCCCGTTTACCTTCTTGCCCGAGCTGACTACGAACGCCTCACGCGCTTCTGACCGGAGGGACGCAACTCAAAAGCAGGACTGACGATCGAATGATCCCCCCCCCCCGGATCGACCGTGAACCCGTTCCGGTATCTGTCCCATCACCAGCGCCGCACGCCGAAATGCGGATGACGTCTGGAGTGCCCAGTGAGGGGCGCGCGCGAAATGCGGGTTTGTCAAAAGGGAAATCCTGAGGCAGGTTGCGGGACGTAATGAAACCCTACGTCAATCCGTACACGGACATCGCCTTCAAGCGCCTGTTCGGGCAGGAATCCACCAAGGATATTTTGATGGACTTCTTAAATGCGCTGCTGCCGATCGAAACGCCCATCACGAGCCTGACCCTGACGAACACCGAGGTCTTGCGGGACTTCAAATTGCAGAGGGGCATCCTGTTCGACATCCGTTGCACGGATGAGCACGGAGCCACGTTCATCGTCGAGATGCAGCGCTTGCGCGAAGAATACTTTTTTGACCGTTCCGTCTTTTATGCCTCCAGCGCCATCCGCGCCCAACTGGAGAAGGGGGACAGCGACTTTCGTCTCAAGCCAGTCTTTTTTCTGGCGATAATGGACTTCCTGCTCGACGAGCCTGAATTGCGCCGGGGCGCCATCCAGGAGATCTCCCTGCGCAACAAGGAGGGGTTTGAGGCGTACAAAAAACTGCGATTCCTTTTTGTGCAGATGCCGCTTTTCACCAAGAACCTGGACGAACTGGCGACACGTCGGGACGAATGGCTGTATGCGTTGCGCGAACTGCCCAAGCTGGAGCAGATGCCTGCTCCATTGAAGCAGGAGCCTATCTTCAGGAAGTTTTTCGACATAGCGGCCGAGGCCAACATGACCCCGGCCGAATACGCCGTTTACGAAAAGGAACTCAATGAGCGGCGTATCG
>JAISAX010000019.1 GCA_031266495.1 Opitutaceae bacterium | reverse complement strand
ATCATCTTGAGGCGTTGGTTCACTCGATCCGGAGGGAGCCGGAACGGGCGTGGTCGCTGGAGCAAATGATGCGGGAGGCGCGGATGGGGGCGACGCGGCTGAACCGGTGTTGCAAGGAGGTCACGGGATTTTCACCGACCCGTTGGGTGATCCGGTGCCGGGTGGAACGGGCGGCGGTGTTGTTGCGTGATACGCCGATGAAGATCGCCGCCATCGCCGAGGCGTGCGGGTATGCGGATGTGTATTTTTTCGCCCGTCAGTTTCGTCAGGTGACTGGCCGGACGCCGGGGGCCTGGCGGCGTATTCAATGAATAATTACTAATGACTAATGACTAATTACTAATTGTCCGATCCCACGGGTTGCCGGAGCCTGTCCGTCATTGGTAATTAGTCATTAGTCATTAGTAATTAGTCATTAGTAATTCAGCACACGCTTGCCTGATCGCCAGAAGGTTTTCGGTGGGCGTTCCGTAGGGGATGACTCCCGTGCCCATGATGAGACCGGGGAAATCCTTGTGCAGGGCCGCCTCTTTCATCGCCGTCTCGTAAATCCGGTCGGGGGTTTGCGATTCGATGAGGCGGGGGGAAATGTTGCGCCGCAGGGCGCGCTTGTGCCGGCGGCATACCTCGATCCAGGGCGCGATGTCGGTCGTGAAATCGCTCAAGAGGTTGTTGGCCCCGGTTTGCACGAGCAGTTCGGCGATCGGGGTGGTGTTGCCTCCGATAACGAGCGGCACGTCCCGCACTCCCTGCGTGTTGGCCCAACTCACGAGGTCGCGAAGCTCCGGCAACACGAACTCCCTGAACAGGGACGGGGCAATCAGATCGGGCGACGCCTGCGAATCGAAAATGACAAGCCCCGCGCCGGCATCGATGCAGGCGCGCGCGTAAATCCGGATGATGCGTCCTGCGTAACTCAATACGCCGCGCGCCCACTCCGGGTTTTCGAGGCAGCCCATGAAGACCGCCTCCGCGCCGGCAAGCGAGATCGCCAGCGAGAACGGGCCGGAAATCGCGCACCGCAGCCACAGGTCGCCGCCCATGATCCGGCGCACCTCGCGCGCCGCGGCGAGATTGACCGGCATGCGGCCGTCTTTCAGGGGATCGGGCAGGGGGGCGTTTTTCAGGTCGTCCGGCGTCGTTTCCTCGCCGATGATGTGGCTGGCGATGCTCGGCACGGAGGTGTCTCCGTTTTCATAATACGTCACGGCGCAACCGGCGGCTTCGGCCTCGATGTTGTAAACGTCAAGGCCGACCGTGAGCGCGTCCGGCGCGAGCGCCTCGTATTCGGCCAGGAGCGCCCTGATCAAGAGGGCGCTGTCACGCGAGACGACCGACGGGGTGTCGCCGACAAACCACGCCTTGTGCTCATAAATGGCCGGCAAAAACAGGGGTGTCTTCCGGCCCGGTTCGCAGCGCAGGGCGCTTTCGATTTCCCCCCGGGGCGGCGGCGCGGTTTTGCCGGTTCGTCCGGCTGGCGCGGGTTTCGCAAGCGAAGACCCTGCGGTCGATTCGGGTAACATCAGTTCGATTCCTGATTCTTAATTCTTAATTTTTAATTCTTGATTTCCCCCCGCGCCAGCGGGGGACGATCAGAGTCCGTATTCGGATATCAGGTACTTTGCGGAATCGACGAGCGGTTTTTGCATTTCGATGAATTCCGGTTCGTTGTCCGGCAGTTCGTCCAGTTGCGCGTCGATCCGGTCAAGGAACGCCGCCTCGCGGTCCGCGAGTTTGAGGGCGCCGCCGGTGTATCCGTTTTTCAATTCGGACAGGGCCTTGCGCGCCGCGGCGACGCCGGCCTGGTAGTGGCCGGGGGCTTCGACTATGGCTTGGGAGATGGCGATCACGCTTTCGGGACGCAGGATCCAGGCCTGCGGATCGAGTCCGGCGTCGCTGTCCACCATCCAGCGGCGGAGGGTGAGGGCGGCTTCGCGTCCCTCGGCCAGCGCACGGTTCATCAGGCGGCAGTCGTAGATGAGTTGCTCCATATAACAAGTCGGGGCCATGCCGCCGAGCAGCTTGATGTTTTGCACCGATTCGTTTGACCAGGTGTCGGCGTAGGCGGACGCGATGTTGCCCAGCGGGCTGAGATGGGCGCACGCGGAGGTCTTGCCTTCCATCGCCATCGGGCAGCCGGTGATGGCTTTCAGGAACGGGTTTTCGTATCCGCAATCCTTGCCGGGGCCGACCGCCCCGTATTCGTAGGCGACCAGCGAGCGCACCGCCGATACGGCTCGCACGACGGCGGCGAAGACTCGCGGGATCATGCGTTGTTCGCCCAATACCATCGCCGTGTTGCCAAAGCCGCAGGCGGTGTCGCCCGCGCACACCGCGCCGTGTTTTTGCGCGATTTCACCGATCCGGCTCCACAAAAACGCCATGTCGCGCGCGCCCAGCACGCACATCGAATAAATCACCTGGCCGATGTCGCATTGAAGCAGCGCCTCGTCGTGCAGTTCTTTCCCGCCGACGGATTCGATGCTGAGCAGTTCAGCGCCCGCCCTGGCCGCGCCCTCGAAAAGCTCCTGCATGCGTTCCCAGTGTTCGCCCCGGCGCATGAGCGGGGGGCGGGCGAATTCGCGGTTGTCGTTGGGCGTCACGCGGAGGGCCGAGCGCAGGCCGTGTTTCGTGTGCGCGTCGTCCAGCGCCCCGACCAGGATGTTCACCACTTCCAGGCCGAAGGCCGGCGTCGAGGTCATCGGCGGCAGGGTCTCGAATTCGATGACGACGCCGGGGGCTTCAAGTTCCGCCGCGCGTTTGAGCGCGCCTTGAATGATGTCGCGGTAGTGACGCGCAACTTCCGGCATGGTGGCCTCCGTGATATCCATCGACGGCAGGGTGAAGTTGAGTTCGGGATACACGGTCCCGCCTCCGATGGCGAGTCCCTTGCGGGTGCGCAGGACGCGGGGCGCGGTTCCGAACAAAAGCTCCCGGGGGGAGGATATGGCGAGTCGGTCGTATTTTTTCATGACGGGTGTGAACGGGTTGTCGGGTGTGAACGGGTTGACGGGTTGTCGGGAATGGATCTGCTCCAGATTACCCGAAGGCGGCGCCGCGCGGCTTGGATTCTCGTGCTTGTTTTTTTCACTTTTGTGCAACGCC
>JAISAX010000479.1 GCA_031266495.1 Opitutaceae bacterium | reverse complement strand
CCACACACACACACCATCCGCAGTTTTGCGCGGGCGGCGAACGGGACGTGGCCTTCGCCCGTGTCTTCGCCCGCGTGCCGATCCGGTTGCCCGGACGGCGTTGCCATGACGGGAATCCCGTTCCTCCGGCGGGGGGGGGGGGAGGGGAGAGGGGAGAAGCTCCCGGCTTCTTTTCAGATTTTCAGCCGGAAGCGCTGGATCACTTCCTTGGCCAGGAAACGGTAGGCGGTGGAGCCGGGGGAGGAGGGGTCGTAGGCGAAGATCGTCTTGCCGAAACTCGGCGCCTCGCTCAGGCGCACGGTGCGCGGGATCACGGTGTTGAAAATCTTGTCGGGCAGGTGCTGCTTTACCTCGTCCACAACCTGCCTCGAGAGGTTGGTGCGGATGTCGAACATCGTCATGACGATGCCGCCCAGTTCGAGGTCGCTGTTGACGCCGGCGTCCCTGATGCGGCCGACGTTGCGCAGGATCTGGCCGAGGCCTTCCAGCGCCATGTATTCGCACTGGAGCGCGATGAGCAGGTAATCGGCGGCGGCGAGGCTGTTCATCGAGAGCATGCCCATCGAAGGCGGGCAGTCGATGACGATGACGCGGAACCGGTCGCTGGCGCGCACGGGTTCGAGGATGGTGCGCAGGCGGGCAAGGTAGTTTTCCGACTGCGCGATCTCGATCTCGGCGGCGGCGAGGTCCTCCTCGCAGGGGATCAGCGAGAGGTGCGGGTACGCCGTCCCGGTGATCATCCCGAGCGCCGTGCTCTCGCCGCGCAGCGGTCCGTACAGGCTGCGGCCTTCCTGTTTTTCGATGCCGATGGCGCTGGTGGCATTGGCCTGCGGATCGAGGTCGATGAGGAGCGTGGGGATCTTTTTCTCGGCGAGGGCGGCGGCGAGATTGACGGCGGTCGTGGTCTTGCCGACGCCGCCTTTCTGGTTGGCGATGGTGAAAATGGTCGAGGACATGACGGTGGTTGCAATGTATGCCCACGAAACACACGAAAACACACGAAAAAAAAACATCGGCATTTCCGCCTTTCTTTTCGTGTCCTTTCGTGTGTTTCGTGGGCCACGCTTCGTATCCGTGGTTGGTCCAGGGCGGTGGCGGACCGGTGGCGGACTGGTGGCGGCACCCGGGTCGTCGGCGCCCGAGTCGTTGGGTTGACAGCGCCCGTCGCGCTTCGTTTAACTGACCAGTTCATTCAAGAAAACCCGACCTTACAAATGACTACGGAAGACGTTAATTCGCTGATCGCCAGGAACCCGGCCCTCAAAACGGCCAAAACCAGGCTGGAGGCCATGAAATCCGGCTCCTGGTGCATCCATTCCAGCTGGGGATTCGGCCAAATCCAGTCGTATGACGCTGGCAAACAGCGCCTCGTTATCGATTTTGAAGGCAAGAAAGGTCATCTCATGGACCCGGTCTTCTGCGTCAAGACGCTCGAAGTCCTGCCCGCCAACCACCTCCTCGTCCGCAAGCAGACCGAGACCGAAAAAATCAACAAACTCATCGCCGAAGACCCCGCGCAACTCTTCGTCGAAGGCCTCGAAGCCTACCCCAACCAGTCCGCCACCGCCATCGAGATCGAGTCCGTGCTCGCCCGCGTCGTGGGACCGGAAAAGTTCAAACGCTGGTGGAGCTCCGCCAAAAAAATCGTCCTCAAAGACCCCCGCGTCGGCCTCCCCCTCAAGAAGACCGAGTGCTACTACATCCGCGAGACGCCCATTTCCAACGAGGACGAAATCCTCGAATTCTTCAACGGCACCCGCTCCGCCCGCCGCCGCATCAAACTCGCCGAGGAACTCCTCGCGGCCGCCGACAAGGAGGACACCAACCCCGAGACCATCCAGGCCGTGCTCACCGGCATCACCGCCGCAGTCAAGGACTCCAACCAGCTCACCCCCGCCGAACGCCTCTACGGAGCCTCCGTGCGCGACGGCCTGGCCCGACTCGCCGGCCAGGACCCCGCCGCCCCCCCCCCCCTCGAACCCACGCAATCCTCGCTCATCGCCAACGCCCGCGACCTGCCCCACATCGCCGAGACGATCCCCGTGCACTTCCAGTCCCGCCTCCTCGAACTCGTCAAGGAAACCTTCCCCATCGAGCACCGCGACCTCATCTTCAACCTCCTCAAAATCTCGCAAGGCAAGTTCACCACCGAGTGCATCAACTTCCTCGTCGAGAACGGCTACGCCGACGAACTCGCCGACTCCCTCAAACGCTGGCAAATCGAACAAAACCTCCGCGCCCCCGTCCTCCTCTGGATCGTCAAGAACCGCCACTCCAGGAAATTTGCGCGCATCCTCGGCGAACTCATCACCCCCCGCCTCCTCAGCTCCGTCTTTTACGCCATCGACTACGAAGCCCTCCAGGCCGCCAGCGCCCGCCGCATCCCGCTCGCCGAAATCCTCAGCGACGACACCGAACTCATCCCCGACCTCCTCGCCGCCGCCGACACCGAGACCGCCCGCGACCTCGCCAACACCCTCCTCCTCAACCAGGGCTTTGAGGAACTCACCAAAAAATCGCTCCTCGCCCGCTTCATCAAACTCTTCCCCTCCATCCAGACCCTCGTCGCCGGCGACGCCGAAGGCAAGGAAGAGCAACTCCTCGTCTCCCGCGAAAGCTACGAACGCAAACGCGAAGAATACGAAACCATCGTATCCAAAAAAATCCCGGAGAACAGCAAAGCCATAGCCACCGCCCGCGAGCACGGCGACCTGAAAGAAAACTCCGAATACAAAATGGCCAAACAAGACCAGCAAATCCTCATGGCGCAGAAAGCCCACCTGGAAAAAGACCTCAGCCACGCCCGCATCACCGACTTCAAGGACGCGCCCGCCGACACCATTGGAGTAGGCAACACCGTTGACCTCAAGACCGCCTCCACCGGCAAGACCATCACCTACACCCTGCTCGGCGCCTGGGACAGCATCCCCGAACGCAACATCATCGCCTACAAAACCCCGCTCGGCCAGGCCCTGCTCGGCAAACGCACCGGAGACACCGTCAAAGTCAAGATCGGCGCCACCGAAGAATCGTACACCGTGACCGGCATCCGCCGCTACGCCGCGCCCGCCCCCGCGCCCGCCCCCGCGCCCGCCGCCTGAAACGCCCCCGCCCGCCCCCGCCGGACCTGCGCGCCCTGCCCTGCCTGAAAACCCCGCAGCCCTGCCGTGAAAACCGGCGGGGCTTTTTTCCGGACCGGACCCCGGACCGATGGCGGTGAAATTCCCGCACATCCTGCCCATTGGAGCGCACTTCTCGCCGATTTGAGCGCTCTTCCCGCCGGTTTGAGCACTCTTCCCGCCGATTTGAGCGCTCTTCCCGCCGATTTGAGCGCTCTTCCCGCCGATTTGAGTGCTCTTCCCGCCGATTTGAGTGCTCTTCCCGCCGATT
>JAISAX010000937.1 GCA_031266495.1 Opitutaceae bacterium | reverse complement strand
GGCGGTGTTTTTTTGGGGGGGGGCGCCCGGGTGGGGGGGGGGGGCGGGGGGGGGGGGGGGGGGGGGGGGGGGGGGGGGGGGGGGGCGGGGGAGGTAGGAGGCGGTGTCCATGCAACGTGTTGCAGTCTGCTTCTGTTGATGGGCGGCGTCAAGTTGGGTGTGATTGGACGTGTATCGAAAGTTCGATACCTTCCCGGATTTCCGGGATACAGTCTATCCTTCGCTCCAACCGCCAACCCGTTGAAAAAAATGAAATTCCTGTCCCTGTTGCCCTCCGTGCCCTCCGTGCTTGCCGGATGCTTTTTGCTCCCCCCGGCAGCTTCCGTGGCGCAAACGCCCATCAACCTCACGCAGGATGCCACCGTGCAAAGCGTCGGCACCTACACCTACTATGCCCGCGGCGAGCACAACGCCACAACGAGTCCTTATACGATCGATACCATCACGCCCTTTACCACGATGTTTTACCCGAGGGGTTATGTGCGTGGCACCGGGGAGCACATCGGGCTGGACAATGGCCTCGATGATTCCGAGTCCACCCCCGGTTCCATTTCCTTCAGTTCCGGATGTCTTACCGACAGTATTACCAGCGGCGATGTGCTGACAACGGCAGTCGTTAGCGGATACATCGGGGTCGAGCAGTTGATTTCGGGGAATGCGGCTAACAACCACGTCGGGACATTCAACATCGTTTTCGATCTCGGCGCGGTCTATACGATCACCGGGGTAATCATTAACTACGCCAACGGTTCCGGGGCTTACTGGAGTTCGCTCGCGGATGCACAGACGGTTTACACCTCTCTGACGAATCCTTCTTCCGACAAGGACAGTGGAAACCTGTTCGCCACAGACACTGCAAGTTCCTCAAGCGCCACAACGGCAGCCGAACTGTCGTTTGTCGGCGCCGCCACCGATGCCCGTTATGTGACGCTGGAGTTGGCCATGACGCTCAGTCCTGTTAATGGCTCGGGCCAACGGGGTGGCCATATTTACGAGGTGGCGATTATGGGCTATGCCGCCGTTCCCGAACCGGGGATGACCACCATGCTCGCAGCCTTGTGCGCATTCGTTACCGGAGTAATCGTTCGTATCCGTGCCCGCAAGTAATCTGCCTCGCAAAAAGCACATTCCCGCATGAACCCGCGATATTGTATCCTGACGTTACGCGGCGTCCACGTAGGGGCTTCGCTTGCGAAGCCCTCGCCAGCCGGACGGAATTGGCGTATCTCTACTTGTGAAAGGTCCTTGCGGGCTTCGCAAGCGAAGCCCCTACGTGAGGCGTTGCGTAACATCAGTTATCTCCTGATCCTCACATGTTTGCCCCTCGTTTCATCCGCAGCCGGATCTGCGTCCGGGCTGGATCACTACATTGTCGCCCGCTGGACGTTCAACGAAGGCACCCTGAAACCGGATGTCGGCGGGCTGGAGCTGCGCAGAGTGGCGGTCGGCCGCGAACCGACGACAACGTTTGCAGACGGAGCGGTCAGCCTGGGTCCAGGCGCGGCGTTGGTTTGCGAGGAAATCAATGCCGCGGTTCTGCCCGGATTGACCCGGGCGGTCACGCTCTGGGCGCGGTTGCGGATCGATGCGCCTCCCGCGCATGACAACTTTCTTTTCGGTTTTCGGGACCAGGAAAAAAACACCGACTGGAAGAACATGACGCTGGCCGTGCTCAGCCGGCCCGCGCCGGAACACGCGACCAGTTTTTTTTCGGTGCTGGCTGACGGTTCCATCTTTTCAGCCGGAAAACAAACCCTGCCCGTGGAGCCAGGCCGCTTCGTATCGCTGGCGGTGATTTTCGACGGTGCGTCCGGAACGGTCACCCATCTGGTCGATGGCCGGCCGGTTTCCCGGCAAAAGCGGGGAGCGACCCTGTCTCTGGCGAGCTTCAGCAACTTTGCCGTGGGGCGCCTCAAGACTGCCGGAGCCGTCCCGATGACCGTGGACGAGGTGCGCGTTTACTCCATCGCGCTGTCCCCCGAATGGGCGGACGAACTGGAACCCGTGAAATAACCCGTGAAATGAACGTATCCAGATCATCGATTCGCCTGGGCGGCTGGTCTCTTTCCCTGATTTTCCTGGCCGCCCTCTGCCTGCCGTCCGCGCTGCCTGGCGGGGAGGCGCGGGAGCGGCGGATCATCGCCGATTTCGAGGATGCCGGCACGTGGCGGGTGGTGGCAAATTCCGGCTCCGCGCCGGGAGCCTGGTTCAGCGGCGTGGTCTGGATGGGCGGTTCCCAAAACGCGAGATTCGCCGACGACCGGGTGGGCGAGTTGCGATTCGATTTTGCCGGGGATGCGCCGGCGCGAAGGCGGCTGGCATTCAGGCGGGCGAAGATGTCGCAGGTGAGCGGCTTTCTCGACGGCATCGAGTTCGACGCCGACTCGCGGGGCCATCCGGTTTCGCTGCGCTTCGTCCTGCTGGACAGTGCGAAGAAGCGCCACATGACGCCGCCCCTGCGGCTGGGGCCGGAGGGCTGGCGGCGGCACCGGCTGGCCCTCGACGCCGGGACGTGGCCCGCGGTCAAGGACGTGCGTTTCCCCGCGGCGGTCGAGCAGGTGGTGCTGGAATCGGACGAAGGCGGGGCCGGTTCGGTGTTCATCGACGATCTGGCGCTGACGGGATCGTTCACGCGCAAGGACCGCCTGAGCGCGGCCCCGGTGTATTCAGCTATTAATTACGAACCGGGGGCGCCCGTCGCGCTCGATTACCGCGTGCGCAGCGCGTCGGGATCGCCGGTGAAGCTGAAGGCGGGCCTGCGGGTGACCTCCTTTTCCGGAGCGCAGGTCTTTGCGGGCCGGGCGACGGCGGAGGTGGAGGCGCATGGGCAAGCCCGGCTGCGGTTCGCGGTTCCGCCCCTGCCGGCGGGTGCCTACGCGGCCATGCTGGGGGTCGAGGGGGTTGAGGGAGCCGAGGGAGCCGGCGCGAGGGTTTACTTGACGTATGAGGATACGTTCGGTGTCTTCACGCCCAACGGGGGCCGGGTGAACCGCAGGCCGATGTGGTTCGGCGTGCAGGACGGGACGATCTGGCAGGGCGAGGGCGAGAACCGGCTCCACCTCGGGTGGATGAAGGAGATCGGCATCGACCTGAACCGGGTGCAGATGACACCCGGCCGGTTTGCGGGCGGGCGCAGCCTGGATGGCTGGCGGACTTTGCTCCAGCCATTCGAGGATGCGGGCATCGACACCTGCCTGCTGTATTTCGAGACGCCGGCCGCGTTGCTGCCGAAGGGAGGCAACCCTCGCATGCCGCCGAACGATCTTGAGGCATTCGAATACCACGCCGCCGACGTGGGCGCATTCTTCGGCTCCTTCCCGCGCGTCCGTTACGTGGAGTTCTGGAACGAGCCCGACATCAATTTTTTCAACGGGACGCTGGAGGAGTATTGGGGCATGCTGGCCGCCTTCTCTCGCGGACTGCGCTCGGCCGCCCCGCGCATCAAGCTCGCCACGGGCGGTTCCACGGTGAAGCACGGCCGCGAGAAGCAGGGCTTCAACCGGTCGCTCTATTCGGAGAACGGGCCTCTCTACGATGTCGCGGCTTTTCATGCGCACGGGCCGCTGGCCTCCTATGTCGAGCGTCAGCGCCTGGTCGAGGGCTGGCAGGCCGAAGGCGGGCTGGAGAAGCCGATCGCCAACACCGAATCCGGCGAGCGCAGCGGTTTTGACATCCGGGGCCGCGCGGAGCAGGCGCGGACACTGGTCAAGAAACTGGCCTACGCAAAGTCACGGCCCCGGAGTGAGTTCTACGTGTGGTACACCTTGCAGGACTCCTGGGACATGGACCCGGAAAACGGTGATTCTTCCTTCGGCCTGGTCACTTCGGACAACCGGGCGAAACCTTCGCTGGTTGCCTGCAACGAACTGATTCGCCAGCTTGCCAACACCGACCCCGCGCCTGCGCCGGAGTTTCCGCCCGGTGTGACCGGCCACGCCTTTGCGCGCGACGATGGGCGGCATGTGCTCGTGTGCTGGGCGCGGGACGGAGCGGGTGGCGGTGTTTTGTGGATACAATCCGGCGGCGAGACCGGGCGGGTGGACATGTTCGGATTGAGCGAACCGCTGGCGCTCGCCTCCGGCGGGGCGGTCTTTGTCGGCAAGGATCCGGTGTATCTCGTTTCGGATACGCCCTTGCGCTTCCTTGCGGAGGGCGAGCGTCCGCTGGAGGCCCCGGCGGAGATTTACCGGGACGCAGGCGAACAGGCGGAATTCGCGGTCACGGTGCGCAATATCGGCCCGGGCGCATCGGAATACCGTTTGACGCTTCGTGACGTCTCCGGCGCGGCCGTCTGGTCGGACGCACGCAGGCTGGAAACGGGCGCGCGGACGGAGTTTCCCGTCAAGGCGCCTCCGGCCCCGGAGGCGGGGATGGCATCGGCGCGTTACCTTCTGGAACTCGATTCGGGAGGCGGAGACGCGCCGCTGTCGCTGCCCGTGTTGCTTCAGGGCAGCTATGGGATCACCCGCGAGAATCCGCGCCCGGTCACGCTCGATACCGCGCAGGACGTGCATGAGCTGACCTTCGATCCGACTATCCCGGCCTGGAAAGGCCCGCGGGATCTTTCGGTGGAGGCGCGCATCGGCCGCGACGACCATTCGGTGATCTTCCGCTTCGCGGTCACGGACGACCGGCACGTGCAGACGCATCCCGACAACCAGCTATGGCGGGGCGACAGCGTGCAGGTCGCCTTCTACAATCCGGGAAACGGGGCGCACACCCTGTTCGATCTCGGCCTGCGCGGCGGCAAGGCCATCGCATGGTGCAATAAAAATGCGGATACCACATTGGAGGGCAGGTGGACGATTCCGTTGGGTATTCACCGCGAAAGTACGCGCACGATCTATGAGGCGCGGATACCCTTTGCGCATCTCGGTCTCCCGTCCATGCCGCCCCTGGCGATGCCGGTGCGCTTTTCCTTTCTTGTCAACGAGGACGATGGCCAGGGCCGCGTGCGCTGGATGCGCTGGCGCGGAGGCCTCGGCAATAACAGGGATATCCAGCAACTCGGCTACGGTATCCTGAAGTGACGCGTGCACATGCCGAAAAACAACCATCCGCCATGAACCCCCGCTATGCCCACCCTATCTTCTTCCCGGTAAAAACGCGCCCCGCCATGAAGCCCGGACCGGGAAGGCGGCGCGGGTTTACCCTGGTCGAACTCCTTGCCGTGATCGTCATTATCGGCATTCTCGCCGCCATCATCATTCCCGTGGCTGGCCGCGTGCGGCGGAGCGCTCAGACGGCCTCCTGCGCGAGCAACCTTCGACAGATCGGCGTGGCGTTTCAGTTGTATGCGCAGGAATACCGCGGTTACCTGCCTCCCGCGAAGACCGGAGAGTCGTGGCCCGTAAACGCATGGCCGTACCGGCTTCAGCCCTACCTGGAAAATCGTAAGGTCACCGGCAATACACCTGCCAATCAAATGCTGCTTCACGGAGGCGTGTTTCGTTGCCAGGGAAATCCGTCCTGGAGTTTTTCCGCTCCGTCAGTTTCCTACGGGATGAACACCTTTGGTGAAAAAAACCAGGCTGTCGCCAGGCAGTTCGACACCATCAGGGAGCCATCCATAACCGCCCTGGTTTCGGACACCGGGGAGGGCAACACCGCGTTGCGGACGAATGCCTACCTTTACCGGGATTTCAAGGCGCAGTGGCACGGCGGCAAGGACAACGTGCTGTTCGCGGACGGACATGTCGAATTATTGGGTTCCTGGGCGCTCAATTACTATCTTGTGAAGACCGAAGACAGTCATCTCGCCCCCTGAGCGAAACCGTCATCTCTCTTCATGATCGAATCCACGCGATAGCACCGTCTTTGCCGTATGAGGGAGTTTACCGGATTGTGAATAAATGAGCGAGTCAGCGACGCTGGCTCGCTCTTCAATCCCGACGCAAATTTGCACTGGTTATTTCCTTAGGCACCATAAGAAAACAACCTGTAACTGATGTTACGCGGACGGCCTTGAAGTGGCGCGGGCGTCTCGCCCGCATCAACTCTTTCTCGTACTCTTTCTTTTTCTCGTTCTCCGGTTTGTGTTCCGGCACGTCTTGCGAGTGCCGAAGCAGGAGTACGATCAGGAGAACGAGAAAGAGCAGGAGCAGGAGTACGAACCCAGACCGGAGAAAGAGAACGAGCAAGAGAACGAGAACGATTCCGGGAGTGGCGCGGGCGTCTCGCCCGCTGACGGCGCGCAGCGCCGCCTGGAAATGCGGGCGAGACACCCGCGCCACAGCCCACTGCGTAACTGAAGTTACGCGGAACGACGTGGCACGGGCTTCCAGCCCGTGGACGGATCGGCAGTAAAGCGCCGCCTCCCTGCTCTCCATCGTGTCATTCACTGTAAACAACTGTAATTCTTTCAAACAAATGATCTTGCCTGGAGGCAAAGGGTGACGCTGCGCGTCGTCCACGGGGATTGTCAGAAAAAGCCCGTGCCACTTCAAGGCAGTCCGCGGAACTTCAGCTGCATAACATCACTGATGAAGTCTACGGTCTGCGCGGGCTTCGCAAGCGAAGCCCCTGCGCGGGGTACCGCGTAACGTCAGCTGTAACAAAAATCCTCCTCCCTCCCCCCCCCCGAACCGGGCGACGCTTTACTGTCGATCCGTTCCGATCCGATCCGTCCCACAGGCACTTTTCCGCCAGGAAAAGTCGAGGCCTGTGGCTGCGGGCGATTCGCGTAACCTCGGGCACACCTATACCCGGTGAGGGGCGCGCGAAATGGCGCGTGCGAAATGCCGGACGCGCGCGAAATGCAGGTTTGTCAAAAGGGACATCCCGGGGCAGGTTGCGGGGCGAAATGAAACCCTACGTCAATCCGTACACGGACATCGCCTTCAAACGCCTGTTCGGACAGGAGTCCACCAAGGATATTTTGATGGACTTCTTAAATGCGCTGCTGCCCATCGAAACGCCCATCACGAGCCTGACCCTGGCGAACACCGAGGTCACGCGAGCGTTCACGTTGCAGAGGGGTATCCTGTTCGACATCCGTTGCACGGATGAGCACGGTGCAACGTTCATCGTCGAGATGCAGCGCTTGCGCGAAGAATACTTTTTTGACCGTTCCGTTTTTTATGCCTCCAGCGCCATCCGCGCCCAACTGGAGAAGGGGGATAGCGACTTTCGTCTCAAACCGGTCTTTTTTCTGGCGATAATGGACTTCCTGCTCGACGAACCTGAATTGCGTCGGGACGCCATTCAGGAGATCTCCCTGCGCAACAAGGAGGGGTTTGAGGCGTACAAAAAGCTGCGATTCATTTTTGTGCAGATGCCGCTTTTCACCAAAAACCTGGA